>SLIL01000277.1 GCA_007135645.1 Bacteroidales bacterium | reverse complement strand
TAGGTGCCCTGGATTTTGAGGAGGAGCTTTCGCTGCTTAAAAGTATCCGTTCACAGTTTTCTCCCGCAGACCTGGAGATCAGGCTCGATGCCAACGGGGCTTTTTCTCCGGATGATGCACTGGAAAAGCTAAAGAAACTGAAGACATTTCATATTCATTCCATAGAACAACCTGTTAAACCGCGCCAGTGGGATGCAATGGCCGGGTTGTGTGAATCCTCCCCAATTGCCATTGCGCTGGATGAAGAACTCATCGGAGTGCATGCTATACAGGATAAGCAGGAGTTGCTGGATCATGTAGGGCCTCATTTTATCATCCTGAAGCCCAGTTTGCTGGGTGGTTTTGAAAAAAGCAGTGAGTGGATAGATGCTGCAACGAGATCCGGTGTGGGCTGGTGGGCTACTTCTGCACTGGAGTCCAATATTGGCCTCAGCGCTATTGCTCAATGGGTTTTTACTTATAAGTCAACCATGGTACAGGGACTTGGAACCGGTGGTGTGTTCAGCAACAACTATGTTGCCCCGGTTTATCTTCGGAATTCCACATTGCGGTTTGATCCTTCCCGGAAAATAGAAGTTGTCAATGCGTTTAAGTTTTAGGGGAAACAGACACGAGTTAAAAAATATTTTAGTTAAAAAAACATAAAATAATTAACATTTTCCCATGCAGATTAACTAAATGCCCGATGATTTCTTTAAACGATTGATTTGTTTCGACTAATTTGAGTGACTTGTGTAATGTGCACAATTTCAGCTGATTGGCATATGTTGATCTCGGCCGTAAAAATCCTTTCTGTTTCTTTTGTGGGTAAAACGTGTAAAATCCCGACAAGAGTTTTCCCTTTCCCGCATAGGTGAAAACTACCATAACCCTTTCTTGTTTAAAACGTTTCATAAGTGAAGACACTAATTTAGTATGGATAAAAGTGTGTAAATTTGCGTATTGATAATTACGTAAAAACACGGATGTTTTTCAGAAAATAATAATTGAAACCAATTTCAGTAAACGTGAAAAAAGTATATTTATCCCCAGAGTCCCTGAAACGTTTTTTTTGTTTGAAAACAGGATTTGATTTACCTGAGATGAGAAATTTGTTGTTCTCTTTCATGGTTTTGCTCTTTGTTGTTTTTCAGATGCAAAATTCTGCGAGTGCACAGCTTCCCTTTGAAGAGAGTTTTCGCAATTCCACTGCCGAAGGGTTCTTTTTTGGTGGAAACCCCAATCCTGCTTTTTTAACTGCAGGCAGCGTTGATCCAGATGGGGATGGTGTGTTGAGACTTACCAGCAACGCGGGCAACCAGACAGGGTTTGTTTATAGCAGTGGGATTGCTCTTCCTACCGCAGGGCTCCAAATTGAATTCGAGTATTTTACCTATGGAGGAAATGGCGCTGATGGAATTGCCTTTTTCCTTTTTGATGCCGATGCCGATCCTTTTCAGATTGGGGGTTTTGGCGGGTCATTGGGGTATGCACAACGATCATCCGATCTTCCTGGTGTAAGCAGGGCATATTTAGGGATTGGCCTGGATGAGTTTGGTAACTTTTCCAACCCAACAGAGAACAGGCAAGGTGGGCCGGGAAGGGTATCACAAAGCGTAACCCTCAGAGGGGCGGGCCATGGAAATGCCACTACTGATGATAATTATCCTTACCTTACCCATGTTCGGGTATCTGAGGCCCCCTTTAATTTTACCATTGATGTGGATGGCTCAACACGTACCACCGATCCTTCCAGCAACAGGTATCGCAAGGTAATCATCAGGCTCAAACCACGCGATGCCGGAGGTTTTTTTATTGACCTGGATATCATTACCGGTGGTACACCTGCTGTTACCCATAATGTTCTTGTCAATTTTGAATACACAGAGATTCCCCCGGAAGCATTTAGGCTGGGCTTCTCTTCAAGTACCGGAGGTAGTAATAACTATCATGAAATCAGGGACTTAAAAATAAATGCTTACGACACCTCGTCTCTCATTGCACCTACCGCCTATGATATTACTGCGGCCACCTGCACCGGGCAAAGCGTGGAGATCAACCTGGTAAACAATGTGAATGCACATGGAACATCATTGAACTTTATCAATCTCAACTCCCTTGATCTTAATCCTGCAACAAGTAATAACGTGCAATCCCTTTCCATTCCCGGACAAGGGGCCTTTGTTTACAACAGCATTCAACAAAGGCTCCATTTTTATCCGGTTGAAGGCTTTCAGGGTATTGCATCCACTCATTTTACAGTAATGGATGCCTTTGGACTTGAATCCAATACTGCCTCAATTTCCGTTGATATTTCAGATGATCTTTGTCTGGAGTGCTATGCTTCAGAAGGGATGAACAACATTTTCGGAAGGGTTTTCAACGACCTCAATGCCAACGGAAACCTGGATACCGATGAGCCTGGGATGGAGAGTATTGTCCTTGAACTTTACCATGATGAGCATAACTCAGGAGTTATTGATGCTTCTGATCCTTTGATTGCTGCGGAGCAAACCCTAAACGACGGTACCTTTATTTTTAGTTTGACTCCTCATACTGATTCGCGCAATGTACGCGATGAATTTTCCAATAACAATGCATCAGGAAACAATGGAACGCATAACTGGAAAAACAATTGGGTTACAGACCCACATACTGGTTTTTCAAATAACCAGTTACGCCTTCGCAGACATAATTCACAGGCATCTCGTAGCGCCGATCTTTCGGGAGCTTTGAGTGCTCAACTTACCATTGATTACAGGGGTATAGGAACCAACCCTGACATATCCATTGAAATATCGCGAAATACGAGTAGCGGAGACACGTACTTCCAATTGCATAATATTACCACCTCAGGAGATGGCGTTTTGAATATGGATATTTCCGATTATATATCAGATAACACAACGTTAAGGATCAGGGCCCTGTCAGGTGGAAACAATGATGGAATAGATATAAACCATGTGGATATTTCTTACGAGGTGCCGGAAGAGGCATATTATTTGCTCAGGTTGGCTGAACCTCTTCCCGAAGGACATCATCAGTCCACCTCTCCGCTGCTATTTCCCGTTACCTTCACCCAGCCAGGAGATGCGGAGTGTAAT
>SLIL01000067.1 GCA_007135645.1 Bacteroidales bacterium | reverse complement strand
TTGTTTTTGTAAACTTTTACCATTGCCCATGCCCAGAACAGGAAAGCAACAGCAGTCTTGTTGTCGGTAAGGTCGGTGCCAAAGGGCCAGCCGGTCCACCAGTCGCCAAAGGCATATTTCTGTACGATAGGCCCGAATATCAATCCTCCACCAATAAGCAATACCAATGTCCAGAGCGTAACATTATATGTTCTCTCTTTAAAAAGTGCCGCCAGTCCGGCACGCGTGCTGAAAAGCATGGCAGCAAACATCAGCAGGATATGGGGAATCATAGCCCAGGCCGGCACATCACCCCGGAAACGGATCACTACCGGGTTTTCGGTCAGCTTAACCTTTTCATCGCCATGCACCAGCGTTATCTGGTACATCACTTTGCCAGCCGGGGGCTGTTGCGGAATATAGGCAATCAGATAACCGTCCTTCCTTACCATTTCCTTTTCAGTCCAGCTATCAAGGCTGGGTGTACGTTTAAAAATATACGATCCGGTAATGCTTTCATCTTCAATGGCCACTCTTACAGGTGCGTCCATGGGGCGCGGAAAACTGCGGATAAGCCGGAAACTGATCTCTTCATTATTTAAGGTCACAGTATCACGAACAGGTTTGGTAGGCCCGGTTCTTCTGGTATAATATGCTCCGGAAACAGTTAACAAAACAGCCAGGAACCATAATAAAAGTCGTTGATTCTTCATATGAGTTTATATTTTGACAGTTAAATTTATAATGTTGAGTGCACTCTGAAAACTCTTCTTTTAACGCTATTGATCAAACAACCCCTTGTAACTCGCACAAATTTAATGGGTTGCGGGCTCCCCGCAAAAGCGGGATGGGGGGTATGGTACTTTTTAGAATGGACTCAATACTTTATTCCACCATTTTTACCAGCCACACCTTCTGATCTTTTCCCTGCTCTTCTCTGAAACCCATTTTCTTAAGGTATTTATAATGATTCTTATTTTTTGGGTCAGCAATGAATTTTCGGATCTCGAGATTTTCAAAGTATCGCTGGTTTTGCCTGTAAATATAGTTGCCGGTTTTCAGGTCCCGGTATTCGGGTATGGCAAAATCAATTTCGATCAGCAGTTTGCCATCATCCAGCTTTTTTCCGATAAAAACACCTGCTACATTTGCATTTCTTATGATCAGGAAGCAGAGGTAATTATGAGGGTCAAGCACTTTATTTTTAAAGCTTTCGTAAAACCCCGGAAAGAACTTATTGATATCCTGCTGGTAAAAATCCATGAAAAAGTCAAGATACCGGTTCTCGCTGCGTATGTGCAGGATCTTCAGAAAATCTTTCTGGCTGTATATCCTGGAAAGGTGATACACATTGATCAGGGTAATAAAAAGATTGAGAAAAGCAACGGGCATTGCCCCGATAATAAAACCATAGGTGGAGAAAATGGACGCCCCCAGCAGATTGAGCCATCTGAGCTTGATGATGGAGCTCATCATCAGGGAGATGGCGATGATAACTGATCCGATGTAACCGATGTATTCAAAAATGGGATGATAACTTTCCATGAAAATCTACTAAGTTAATGATTCAGTGATACATGTTGTGTGGCAGAAAATGTTTGCTGACCAAATGACCAGTTACAAAAACACCTTCCTGCGATTTTTTGCGATCAGCTTTAACGTAGGTTTCGGCTGGCTTTGATTACCGGTTCCCTGATCCGTTTATACACATCTTCAATATCACCCATGCCATTCACATCAATTACCTGGTTGTGTTCTCTGTAATATTCCAGTACACCTCTGCTGTGTTTCTCATGTTCTTCAAGCCTTGCAACAATGGTGGTTGCGCTGCTGTCATAGGGCATTTTCTTTTCGGTCCTGCTTCTCTCATCCAGCCTTTTCATCAACTCAATATAATCCACTTCAAGGTTGATAACACAAGTGATTGAGTTTCCTTTCTTTTTAAGGATTCCATCAAGGATATAAGCCTGAACAAGTGATCGGGGATACCCTTTAAATACATATCCACGTCCATCTCCATTGGTTTCGCTAAGTGCCTTTTCGATCAGGCGGATCACAATTTCATCTGGCAGCAGCAAACCTTTCTCCATATAGGGTTGTATCTGCAGACCCAGGGAGGTCTGATCTTTTACCTCTTGCTGCAGGATCTCGCGAGTAGCGATACATTTCAGGTTAAGTTCATCCGCCAGTCTGTTGGCCTGGGTGGTCATTCCTGCTCCAGGATAGCCAAACATCACCACGTTGATGGCCTGCTTGCGGATATCTTCATTGATGTAATGTTTGATTCGCGAAAAAATTTCATCAGAACTGCCTGAAGCATCTATTTTGGTCAGCAAGCCCGAGTTTTTATAAAATTCAAGAAGGGGAAGGGTTTTTTGATGGTACTCCTGCAAGCGCTTTTTTATTACCGCCTCATTATCATCTTTCCGGTCTTGTTCTTTTGCCCGCTGCATAAGCCTGCGCTTGCACACTTCATCCGAAAGCTCAAGAATAAAGATCCGGGTGATCTTTTGCTGACGTCGCAAAAACAATCCATCAAGAATATAAGCCTGCACATAGGTTCGCGGAAAACCGTCGAACAAAAACCCCTCGCTGCTTT
Organism: Bacteroidales bacterium; assembly: GCA_007135645.1. GTDB lineage: Bacteria > Bacteroidota > Bacteroidia > Bacteroidales > UBA7960 > SKVR01. Next base: position 511 of record SLIL01000067.1, on the reverse strand, counting down.
CATGGCTTTTGATGGTTTTGTTGATCAGCTTTACAATGGTTTCATCATCTGCCAGTCCTCCGCCTTCGATGCGTTCCTTAACCTTTTTCCCAATCTCTGATTCTTCCCTGATTTCCTGACGCAACAATTCACCTGTACTGATGTAGGTTAAATTGTATTCCTGCATCAGCCTCTCTGACTGGGTACCTTTTCCTGCCCCGGGAGGGCCAAACATAATTATGTTTAACATAGTAAAACCAGATTTTAAAACCGTAAATGACCAAAACTAAGAAACGCAAAATTAGTGTTAATTTCCGAATGATCAAGCCCATTAATGGTCATCCTTGCTCCAATGCGAAAACACATAAGTATTTTGAATTTTACAATAGATGTTGGGTTATAAGCAAATAATATTGTTTGCATATATAAATATTTTTATGCTCTATAAGTTAAATGATAAAACTAATTAATTGTATTTTCTTGAGATTATTTGCTGAAAGACAGTTTGTTGAGCAGATATGGTTGGCAGGCA
>SLIL01000273.1 GCA_007135645.1 Bacteroidales bacterium | reverse complement strand
TTCAGGCAAAGAGATCCCGGTATATGGATGGAAAATTATGATGGACGATGATGTGATCTTTGAGAGCATCAACCAGGAATTCCAATCCCGGGATGATGCAGGCAGTGAATTGGGTCTGGCATCGATGCTGGGCTGCGAAAGAGAAAATTATAAGATGATCCTCCAGGGAGAAGACCCAAAAGCAAGTTTTGCTCTGGTGGATCGTTCACTTAGGAATGGTAGCGAAGGCAAGGAGATAGCCCGCCATCCTCAGAATTACGATCTGCTTGAAAACGAATATGAGGAAAACTTTTTCTCAGAAGCGGAGAGCAAAATAAAAGAGATCATTGATTACCTGATACATGATTTCAGACTGGAAGGGATGTATGTGGCCGAGCATATCCTGTTAAGGCCAGGAACTGATGAAGCCGGACCAGATCTGTTTATGCCCGTGTGCATTGAATCCAACGGCAACCATTGCCGCCCCCTTGACCCATACACCTTCCGTCTTACAGTCATTTTACCGGGCTATACCCTGCGGTTGCGCAATACGCATTTCAGAAGGTATGCCGAGAGGCTTATCAGGATGGAAACTCCTGCACATATTCTTCCCAGGATCTGCTTTGTAAGCCGCGAACACTTGCAGGAATTTGAACAAGCGTGGGATGCCTGGTTTACCGAAAGGATCCAAAGTGATGATCCGGTGGAACAGTCACAGGACACTACCCTGAAACACCTCATTGAGGTGATCGAAAGGCTCTTTACCATTTACGAACAGGGCCGTCTGAAAGGATGCGAAGATGAAGATGAAGAAACAGAGAATAACCGCATCATTCTTGGCAGTTCAAAGCTGGGATCGTTGGAAAATGAACCGGGTGAAGCCGAATAATTCAGTCAACAAAAAATACACTATATGGCAACGCATCAGAAATTACAACTCGAAAAAATAAACCTGGAATACAGCAGGTTTGTGAAAGACCAGGTTCTAACCGAGGTACAACTCAACGAGCTTATCGACTTTTTTGAGGATCAGCACCGCCTCACCCGGACCTGCCTTATTGGAACCGGCATAGTTTGCGGGTTGCATCTGGCAGCAACAGCGCAGCGAGTAACCCTTTCACGTGGGGTAGCCATTACCACCGATGGCGACCTGCTGAAAATGGAAGACACGGAATACACCCATTACAAAACCTATAATCTTCCCGAAGAGGGCCGTTACGAACCTTTTGTCTATGCTAATGGCTCGGGTGAACAAACGGTGACGTTGCTGCAACTGCTTACCGATGAAGAAGCCGCAGAGATCAACGGTTCGCAGGTACATCCCATATCTCAACTGAACCAGCATGTGCAGGACTGGGTAGGATTGCTGTTCCTGGAATACTACCTGAAAGACCCGGAAAAGTGCACCCCGGTGAATTGTGACAACCTGGGCAGACGGCAGGTAGCTAAACCAAGGGTCCTGGTACTTTCCCGGGAAGATATGGACAGGGTTGTGCATCGTGGGGATGATGACCCCGGCGACGACCTCTTCCTCAGGTATCACGAGGCCAGGGAGAATTACTTTTCATTTCCGGTATTAATAACCCGTCGGGTACTGCTCAACAACACCAATACCCTTAGCAGCAATGCCCTTGCCGGTGCCTATTTTAAAGAAGTACAGGATGGGGCCGGTGCGCTGATTAAAGCCATTACCGACCTTTACAGGGCATTCCGTTTCATGATCGATCCTGCGGGGCAGACCAACATCGATCAGCTTATGAACAGCTTGCTCCAGAACCTCAACCGCTCTGACAATGCTCTCCATGCACAATACACCTGGGATTTCTACAGGGATATTGTGCAAGCCTACAACGAGTTACGGGAGACCCTTTATGAACTTGCTTTTGAATGTTGCCCCAACATTTACGCATTCCCCAAACACATTATGCTGGGGGCACCCAATGAACAAAGTGAAGGAATGCCCGGTATTTTCAGGCATCAGTTTTATCCATCCCCTCTCTTTGGAAGGGATCACACACTCAGTGGCAAGGCAGTAACCATGATGCAGCGTATGGTATTGATGATCCAGGGCTTCAACCCTTCGTCAGCCGGCACGGTTAGGATCACACCTTCAAGAAATTATCATGCACCGCTGGAAAAAAGAGCTATCCCCGTTTATTTCAGAAACCCAGGCCCCCTCAGTAAAGCCTGGAACCATAGCCTGAAGGTAACCGGAAGAGAAAAGCGCAACCTTTCTTACCATGCCAACCAGTATACGCCACCGGTGCCCGACCAGACGCTTAATCCATTGAACTACAGCATCGACGAAAACGACTTCTTCAGGATCGAAGGCCACATTGGTCGCGAGTATAAAGAAGTAATGAGAGAGATTGACAATATCAAAACAAGCAAAGGTGTACCGGTGGAGGTTGTGGCACTGAGGCTGGGAGACCCCAGGCTCTCCGATCTGAATATCGATGACTTTGAATGCCACTTTGAAGATCTTTACACCATGCTCAGGGCTTTCCAGACAGAGATCAGCTGCCTGTTGGGAGAAGGAAGCAATTTCTTCTCCGGTTTTACCCCCAAACCCAGCTTCCCTCATATCAGCCTGGATCGCTTTATTCCACCTGACAACCAGCCACCCTGGGTCATCAATCCGGATCTGCTCCGCTTTTCCATGAATATAGCTAAAACAGACAATAATATCATTCATCTTAAGAGGGCCGTTTCCACTGAAGATATCAGCAAACAACTGGAAGAAAGACTCAAAGCGGCCAATATTTCAGAGATGTCAGGCATCAATATCAGGGACATAATCGGAGAACTTGGAAATATTGATCTTTCAAGGGGAGACATGACCATTGATATCTGTCAACGATTTCTAACCCCGGTTTTCAGGATCGAGCGCATCGTGCAAGAAACCCTTGATCTGCATCCCGATGCTTTTGGGAAATATTTCCTGATGGCGCTCACAGAGCCGGTTGACTCGGTGGATAGCTTTATGGAACGGGTGAGAACTTTTGCAGCGCAGGATGAAGAGCTGAATGCACTTGATGAGAATGACCGGAACGTATTGTTTGAATACCCGGCTCAGATCGTAGGACACCTGCATATGGTTCAACGCTTTGTACCTGAGTCGG
>SLIL01000121.1 GCA_007135645.1 Bacteroidales bacterium | reverse complement strand
GAAACCGGCCCCAATACCGGGGTGATTGGCAGCAGCGAGATTGCTGAGATCTTCGAAGATCTTCAGGGCCTGTGCGAGCTGGAAACGGCCAATGAGTCTGCCCAGAAGCGCTACATCCTCAAAAACGGAAAATGGGAACCCCTGCCCTCAGGTTTGCTGGCCGGGGTAAAAACCCCTTTGTTTTCATGGGGTGATAAATTCAGAATACTGGGAGAGCCCTTTCGCAGCAAAGGAGAAGACCCCCACGAAACCCTCTCGCAACTGGTAAAAAGACGCATGGGGCAAAGTTTCCTGGATTATGCCGTGGATCCGTTCATCATTGGCGTATATGCCGGCGACCCCGACATCCTTATACCCAGATATGCCCTGCCTAAACTCTACAACCTCGAACAAAACTATGGCAGCTTCATCGGGGGGGCCATCAAAAAGCAGTTTGAAAAGAAAACCGAAAACGATAAAAAGATCACCCGAAAAGTGTTTTCTGCCAAAGGAGGATTATCCAACCTGGCCAAAGCACTATACAAAAATGCCGGGGAGGATAACTTCCTTTTCAACATCAGCAATTTAACTGTTCATATTGCAGAAAGACCTGAAAATGCAGATAAGGGTAATTCACCAGTCAGTACGCCAGCCTACAGGGTTACCTTCCACAACAATGGGAAAACCAAAGAAATAGGCACAAATAATGTCATTTTCACCGGTGGTTCTTTTGAGCTTGAGGGTACATTCCCCTTTATCGACCCGGTCGATCTGAAAACAATGACAGATCTCAGGTACGCCAGGATCGTGGAAGTAACACTGGGATTTCATAAGTGGCAAGGAATTGAGCTGGATGGGTTTGGTGGGTTGATCCCCTCAAAAGAGAATCGGGATGTCCTGGGGGTTTTGTATATGTCCTCCTTATTCAGCAATCGTGCACCCGTGGGTGGTGCTTTGCTCACTGTTTTTATGGGAGGGATCAGAAATCCGAAGATTGGCAGCCTGAACGACGAGGAGATCAAAGAAACGGTTGCCAGGGAGATCACCCATCTGATGAAACTCCCGGAATTCTCACCCGAACTGTTGAAGATCACCCGGTACGACTATGCCATACCCCAGTACGAGGTAAACAGTGGTCAACGATTTGAAACCATCAGTAAACTGGAAACCCGTTACCCGGGACTGGTTCTGGGAGGAAATATGCGCGACGGTATAGGAATGGCCGACAGGGCCAAGCAAGGAAAAATGCTGGTATCACAGATAATCCATAAACCTGAAGTGTCATGAACAGAAAAGTAGTGATCCTAATTAATACAGGCACCCCCGACAGCCCTGAGGTTGGGGATGTACGAAGATACCTGAGGGAGTTTCTGGGTGATGGACGTGTTATCACCATTCCGGCAATCCCCAGAATGTTGCTGGTGCATGGGATCATTGCCCCTTTCAGGGCACCTAAATCGGCAAGGCTGTATCAGAAGGTCTGGACAAAGAAAGGGTCGCCCCTGCTATGGCATTCCGAAAACCTAAAAAATAAATTACAGGAATCCCTGGGAAAACCATACGAAGTGGTTCTGGGTATGCGCTATGGCAATCCTTCCCTGAAAAACGCCCTTGACCATGCAGTCAGAAACAAAATATCTGAGATCATCCTGCTCCCCCTGTTCCCGCAATATGCTTCTTCCACCACAGGATCGGCCGTTGATTTTGCATTCAATTACCTGAAAAACCAAACCGTGATCCCCCAGGTAAGGGTTGCAGGACAGTTTTACAACGATCCGGATTATATTGATAGTTTTGCGCAAAAGATCCTGGAGAAAAATCCCCGCAGATTTGATCATGTTTTATTTACCTACCACAGCCTACCCATCAGTCATGTCAATGCCACCCATTTTGGCAAACCATGCTCCCAATACAATTGCACTACCGAGCTGGATTCTTTAAACAGTTTCTGTTACCATGCTACCTGCTATGCTACCACCCGTTTCCTTGCCAAAAAACTCAATCTGGAACCAGGGCATTTTTCTGTAGCTTTTCAATCACGTTTTGCCAAAAAATGGCTGGGTCCATTTTCTGATGAAGTTATTAAGCAGAAGGCCCGGGAAGGGGTGAAAAAATTATTGGTAGTAAGCCCATCCTTTGTTACCGACTGCCTGGAAACCATTGTTGAGCTGGGAATGGACTACCGTGACCTGTTTCTGGAAAATGGTGGCAAGGTTTATCAATGGGTTGAAAGCCTCAACGACTCTTCACAATGGGTGCAAACGCTTTACAGAATAATTAAAAATCAATAAATTAATGCCAGACTGATTTTTAGTGGAATACAATTTGATGTGAAGTAATTGTGTTACTTTTGTCAGACAAAAGGCTTTGATAACTTAATCAAGAAAAATTTAAAGAACAATGAATATCTACAGGTTAGTTAACCTCTCAACAAGATTACTGGTGCTCTTCAGCATCTCAATTATATTCCACTCCTGCCGTTCTATACTCCCCCCTGCTTTGCCTTTGGCACAGAGCCACAGCTCCGAAACAGCATCAGCATTAACAGCTGACTCCCAGGGTGGATTTGTGAGGATGCCCGACAGCAGGGTGAGGGTAAAAAGCATTCATGGCCCTGACTCCATAGAGCTTGAGATACGCACTGCCGATACCTTGACCCTGAGAAGCCTGCTGATCAATGGCATGTCGGTATGGCTGGATCCTGAAGCCGGAAGAAATGCAAAATTCGGAGTATCATTTCCCGCCGCCAGGGCTGAGATGATGCGCCGGCAGGAAGAGATCATCAGGGAGCATGAAGAAACCCGCAGAAGAAGGTTGGAACAAGATGATACGATCCCTCGCCCCATTCCTTTCAACCCTGAACTCTGGGTTGAAGCACTGCAGGATCGGCAGCCCGTAGTCAGAGACAATTCCGGGACCCGTTTTGCCGAAAGAAGAAATGCTCAAATTTTCCTGGATAAAAACGGCGAACTGGTTTACAGGATACGGTTTGCCTTTTCTCAATTGGGCATTAGTGGGGAAGATCATCAAAGGCTTAGTGTAGGAGTTGTATCAGAGCTTCACAGGGCTCAGCTGGCCAGCCCCGGAGGAGGAGGCGTGGCAACCCGTCCTGATATTTCTGACAGGGACCGCCGCCAGCAACCCCGCACCGCACAGCCTCAGCAACGACCGGTAAGAATGAACCTGATCCCGGTAGAAACATGGATGGCTTTTCTTATCAATGAAGAAATGCCCGAAGAGAAGGAAAAAGAAAACAAGAGAGAGGTGAGGGATATGGATGATGTGTATCGCTGAAAAGGGTAACCCGCATTAGTCTTCTTCAACAGTACTTTCGATGCGTGCGTGGATCACTTGCATGGCTTTATGCAGTGACTCTTCAGGTTGAATAAAACTGAAGCCTTCCCAGAAATCCGGATCATAGTGAAAATTATGATCAGCAAAAATGGTGTTTGTCCGGAATCGCTCCCTTAATCCAGGGCGCCCTGTATTGCAAGTATCCACCTCAAGTGTGGCCATTTCAAAGAAAGCACGGAAACGGTTTCCGCTGATCTTTCCACGTTCACGGATCCGCATCTCTATATCCCCCCTTACATGCGCAATGTGATAATAATTCCCCATTCGCTGGTAGCGCACTGAATAATCCATGCTTCTGATCTGGGTTATATGACCCTTGCTGCGCCTGGGAAGAAACCGGTTTTGGTTCCTCCTGAGAAATTCATTTTTCACACCAAAATCTACCCGGATAATAGCCCTGGACTCCCGTTCAATGAATATCCTGCCATAGTAAATTCTTTCAGGGGCGAATTGGGCCTTTTCGAAATCAATTACATAAACAAGGCCCGAATTATACCATTCATAGCCTGAATTAGTAAAAACGAGGTTGTGCAGATAGGATTCGGTGAGAAAATCAGGTGGATATTTTATCACGTCCAGTTCAAGCATACTTTTCACCCCGGCCTGAAGCTTAAGCATGAGAGTATCCCTGTCGGTAGCATTGGTGATCTTTCTTGATTTAAGCAATCTTACCTGGTCGGGAGACTGTGTAGAATAACCAGTTTTATAGACATGGAAAACCGCTTCAGAATAGTTAAGCACCCGATCACTTTTAAAGGTACCTTCTCTGTAAAAACTTTTATGGCCTGAGGGAGAGGATTGATAATTGACAGGAATTTTTTCAATGGCTTCCCTTAGTATAACAAGAGGATCAAACCAGGGAACCATGATTTCATCAAGCGATACAGATTCAATCTCCATGTAAATATCCATCTGTCCGTTTATCAGCAAAATTACGGGAATATACCTTGGAGCATACCCCATGAAAGAGATCCTGACAGTATCGTAAAGAAATTCTCCGGACAGGCTGAATCTGAACTGCCCGTCGGAATTGGACGAAACCCCTTTATTTTGCCCGGTAAGCAATACCGAAGCAAATGGAAGGGGCACACCTGAAGAAGCATCTTTTACCCTTCCTTTTGCAGTATAATGATCCGCAATCCCACTTGGCTCTTCCAGTATATCTCGCCGGTCATTACCAGCCTTAAACAGAATAATATACCGGTCCATGGTATTGAAATCAAGCATTTTGTCTCTCAACAGCATCGAAACCAATTCTAAAAGTGCATACTGGCCCCTTCGTATACGGGTTCTTGCCCTGGCATCAAGCAACTGGCTATCATACATAAAATAATACCCGGTTTGCCGGCCAACCTCATTAAAGGTTTCCATATAGTCCATTCTGCCTGAAGGGATCGTTACAAAAACAGTGTCCAAAGCAGATTGAGAACAACCAGTAGCGGGTTGCCACAGATAAAGAATAGAAAGGAAAAATGATTTTAAAAAAGCAGTTGAAATTGTGTAACTCATTTTAAAGCATTTACACGTTCAAAACATTACCTGAATTCAACCCTGTTATCTTCTTTTATTTCATACTCCACCCCCAGCGATAAAGCAACAGCCTCACTGATGGTTTCAATTGATGAGCCATAGAGCGTCAGGGTCATACTTCTTTCATGCAAATACTCACTGGCGGTGAATCCAACGTTGTATTTGCGTGAAAGGACCATAAGGATATTTTCAAAGGGCTCATCATGAAAATGAAGGGGCTTGCCAAGTAATGGCACCTGCCAGCCATTTAATGCAGTCTTTTGAACCTGCTCCTTATCCACTGACAGGAAATCCCCGGGTTTCAAAAGGATTGTTTCACCTGAAGACCTTACCACTGCCCTTACAGCACCTGTTTGCAGGTAAATCTCCAACAAGTCATTCTTTCTGGCATTTACATAAAACGATGTTCCAACCACCTCAATGGAAACAAGCCCGGTGTTAATTGTAAAGGGTTGTTGCTGATCTCTTGCAACATCAAAGAAAGCTTCCCCGGAAAGGGAAACATCCCTGTTGTTTTTTGCAAAATCACTGCCGAAGTTCATTTCTGAGCCGCCTGAAAGGTAAACAATGGAGCCATCATTTAAGAACCTTGCAAAAGCAACATTGCTGTCAGGATTGGAAAAACTGATCAATGATTCAGGATCTGCAGGACGGAATAAATGGTAAGCTGTAAAAGACAGGACCATTGCCGTGAACCAAACGGCGGCCCATTTCATCCAAACAGGAAAACCAATAGTTCTTGATTGCTGAACAATTTTATGCTCCTGATCAGCGGAGATTCTTGCTGACAGATGCATCCACGCCTTATTGGTGTCAACACTTTCAGCCTGGAATAGCTTCTCAGGACCTGTCATTTCCCAGATAGTTTCCAGGGAATCTGCTTCCGCCTGTAAATCTGCATCTGCTTTCATTTGCTCCTGAAAAGCAGCCTTTTCTGTATCATCCATCTCTCCGGATAAATACCGGCTCATCCGGACAGATATCGGCTTGTTTTTGTTGAAAGTATTCATGATTTGACGAATATAGTTTATTACTTCCTTTCTTCTTTCATAACCGGCCCAAAATATTCTTTATACCTGATCATTTCGTTCCTCAATAAAGCCAGGGCCCTGCTCATATTGGCTTCAACGGTTTTCACCGAAACAGACAATTCTTCTGCTATTTCCCGGTATTTCAATCCTTCTAATCGGTTCATCCGAAAAATCAGGCTACACCTCTCAGGCAGTTTTGAAAGTATGCCAGTAATGATCTTCTGCAACTCCCTTGCCTCCATTTCATTCTCCTGGACCCCTTCATTTGATTGGCCCATAACATAATCAGCATGTTTTTGCCTTACCATATGGTGGCGTATCACTTTCAAAGATCTGTTGCGAACGGACTGGTAGAGGTATGATTTCAAGGATGTTTTTATTTCTGTATGCTTTCTGTTATTCCACAAATTGTAAAAAAGTTCCTGCACTACCTCTTCTGCCGCATCCTTATCCTGGAGAAAGCTCTGTGAGTAAAGGGTGAGGGGAGCATAAAACTCCCTGAACACCCTTTCAAATGCTTCCATGTCGCCGTCCCTGATCTGAATGACTATTTCGGCAGTGCTGCTATAATCTGTGTTGTTGTTCACTATTTGGCTGCTTCTTCCTGTTGTTCAAAGTTAAGATTTAACTTCTTAATGGCCTCCTGAATATCCAGATCAGGTTCGATATAATTGTACTGCCCCCAGAAGTCATCTTCAAAATAAACAGGAACCAGGTCGGCCAGCACCGAACGATGTTTAAAAGCCTCCCGCCTTGAGAAGTTTCTCAACTCTTTATTGCACCTGTCCATAACAGCCAGTTCAAACATCAGGTTGTATTTTGTTCTGAATATTCTTCTTCGCCAGTTGGAGAAGAATTCCAGATCACTGCGCATATAATTCAGGTAATAGACTCCGTCAATTTCCTGGTATTTAACAAGATACCTGGTGCTAATGGGTGTAAACCTGAGCTTGGCAGGTTTTCTGCGCACAAATTCCCGGGCTGCCTTGTCCTTATCGGACAGATCCAACCCGAAATCGGCCATAGCAATTGCCAGGGTTTCATTGCAAATATAGAGTTTGCCTTCAAAAAGCGGATATGGAAGTATAACCGCTGGTTCAAATCCGATAACGTAATGAGTTTTACCGTCCATAAAAGCCACGTCAAGCACCTCATAATTATAATGATCAAGAGTACCGGGCGAAATAACCATAAAATTGTTCTTTACCAGATCCATTAAAAGTGCCACCTGCGGCCCTCCCTGCAACTTCACCATCAGGGTATCTGCACTTTTAACTGTACCACTTTTTCTTCCTCTCACAAGCTTCACCTGATCATCGGAACTATGGTCCGTGTAAGGCTCTTTTCTGATATCTACCACCGCTTCGGTAACAGAAACATAATCCCTTCGCTGCTTGATAGCCTCGCGGTAAAACCCCACCAGCATATAGGGGTCTTGTGGGTAATTATCTTCTATCCTTTCAAGCGCACCCAAAACGATATCCCTGGCATCCAGGGGCCTGAAGATCACCTCCTGGAGCCTGATGGACTGAGACTGCATGAGAAAGGTTCCCTCAATACCATTGTTTGTCTGCAGAGAAAATGCACGTGGCTCATATCCCAGATGAGAAATACGGAAAGTGCTTAAATTTTCGTCTTTTTTTATTCTCAATCTGAAATATCCATGAGAGTTGGCCACAGTTCCCATGTGAGTTCCGGGAATAATAATTGTGGCAAAGGGAATAGGGCTGCGGTTCCGGGCATCTCTTACGGTGCCGCTGATCACATAATAATTATCACTGCTTCTCTGCGCAGCCAGCTCGGCCGGAAAAAGCAAAATCATTAAAAAAATAGCTGTTAAAATACTTCTTGTTTTCATGATGCAAAGGGTTTAAAAAGTTATTGTTTTCACAAGCATGACCCCGGAAAACAATTTTTACCCTATCCACCACACAAAGTATTTTCAAAAAACATGATTTTTTCTTATATAAACTTAATAAATAAGCTACTACAACTCTTTCAGGATTTTACCGTCTCCCAAACTGATATTTTAAGGAAACTCCCGCCATGCCAATATTCAGATCAAGGCTGGTAACATCGCCCAGGGGATATTTCATAAAGGGCTCAATAACGAAGGTGCGGTCTTGCCTGTGAATAGCATAACCGGCAGAAAGGTTGAGAAACCTTGCAAAATCCAGACGCCTGAAGGCATCAAATTCACCGCTTCTCTCCATCATGGAAAAACTACGCTGCACTGTATTTATATCATGTGAACCGGGAGAATACACATCGGCAACTATTTCTGATTGGCTGGTAAAATTTTGCTGAAGATACAGAAAAGAAGAGAGCCCAGCAGTAACATAGATGCTGTTTGCAGGGTTTTCAGACAGGCTGAACCTGAAGTTTACAGGGATGTCGATGGCAAGGAATTCATAATCGGTATGATTTTTCATATCAATGATCTGATGGACATCAGAATAGGCAAATTCATCTGCCAGTCCCATTCTCGCATTCAGCACTCTCCCCATATCATCAAAGGTAAAATGGTTGTAAACCAATGCCCCTCCTGTTTGCAGGCTGATGCTGGATGCCAGGGGGAAGTTTCCGGCAACTCCTGCAGAGAAACCAATACCACCGGTAAGCTCATCCGGGGTATAGGTCTTCATTGACCCTGCCGAAAGCAGCAAACTGGAGCCCTGGCCCTGGCGACTGGCAATCAGATCATCATAATACCCATTATTCGTCCAGGCATATCCATTCTCCCATGTTTGTCTGACCGGGGTTTCTGTGACTGGTTTGGAAACACCGTTGAGCCTTTGCTCCATCATTGCCCTGGCATCAGCAAGACGGGGCATTTGACCACCAACACCGTAGTGGTCATCTGCCGGGAAAGTTCTCCCCGCCATCTTATTCAATTCTGAAACAGGATATGCTATAGCGTGAAAAGTTTCTGATACCGGCTCTACGCGGGGTTCATGGGCCAGCAGCGGGATTGTTTCTTCCTTTCCGGGCAGGGTAATTGATGGTAGTTCATGAGTTGATGACGGAATATGAGGAGCGTCTGTATCGGTTGCCAGGATATCTTCGGATGTGTTTTCTTCAATCGCAGGTGCTTCCACAGCCATGCCAGCAGGTTCAGCCTGGCGCAACCCTGCAAAATCCCAGGAAAAGTATGCAACCGCGATAAAGGCAAGTGCTGCAGCAACCGAAGCAAAGGATACTATTGCAAGGGGGATGATGCGCACTTTTCTCTTTTTCTGAAGACGGTCCTGCATAGCACTCCATGCATTCTCGTCAAAAGGTTCATGGTAATTATCAAAAACCTCCCTGATATTGTCCGCTAATTTTTCATCAAATGGCTTCATGGTAAGGTTTATTTTTCATTTCTGAATAAAGTTTTCTGAGCATTTGTCGTGCCCTTGTAAGGTGTGACCGGGATGTACCCGGTGCAATATCAAGCATTCCGGCAATCTCCTGATGTGTATATCCTTCTATTTCATACAGGTTAAAAACAAGCCTGTACAATGCCGGAAGCGAGCCCAGCAGGTTCAGGATCTCCTCTGCATTGAGCTTCTGGTCAAGTTGCGGTTCTTCACTGAGCTCCATTTCAATGGCATCCAGTTCTGAATGGATCATGTATTTGCGGTTCTCCTGGAATTTATTCAGAGCAGTGTTTACAATGATCTTTCTGAACCAGCTTTTAAAAGGCCTGGAATCGTCATAGGATCCGATATTTTGAAAGACTTTCATAAAGCTGTCGTTCAGGGTTTCCAGTGCATCTTCCCGGTTAGGGCTGTATCTCAGGCTTATGGATATAGCAAAGGCATAGAAACGTTTGTAAAGCAGTTCCTGATAGCGGACCTGGCCCTTTCTGCACGCCCTTATTATTTCCTGATCTGTAATACTTTTTTGCTCCAAGCCTGGATGTGTTGTTTAAGTCTTTTGTAAAATGTAGTCAATTGTTCATAAATTTCCAACAATCAAATATACAAACCAAATTCCATCAACTTCAACTTTCTGAATTTCATTTTGCATTTAATTCCCTGCTTTTTTATTGCAGTAAATACAAACGATGACCATTCGCAAATACCGGATTCCTTGTACAATCAGAAGAATTGAAACCAGGCTTACCTGACTTACAGATAACTTGCCTGGTTTCAAAAGCATTATGACAAGAATATCAGAGTTATTATTTTAATAACAACTATTGGCGATTTGGCAATGACACCCTGAACTCAATGGTTTCTGGTCCGTCAGGTCCGTTAAACATCAACTGATACCAGCCAGGTTGGTTAAAAGTTGTTGTTAAGGTTTGTTCGCCCTCTCCAATGATCTGAATGCAAAACACCTCCGGATCTGGTTTTTCCAGGAAAACACTTAGCCCCAGTTCAAAACCTTCGGTGCTGAGCTGCATGTTGTCAAACTCATAACATGGGTTGGGCTTGATAAATTTCACAAAGATCTCGGCAGGCTGGTTTACAAAGATCGCAGCAGGTACCTGCACATCCATCACCGTTGCATTAAAAAAGGATGGTTTCTCAGCAACTGGCTGATCTTTTAAGGGCAATTCGTTTTCTTTGTCACAAGCCATAAAGCCCAGGGCAAGGACGCAAAGGCCCAGAATTGCGGTAATCATTTTTTTTCTTGTTTTCATGATTTTAAAAAATGTTTAAAAAGTTAATAAATTGAGAGTTATTACTCAGTTACCCACCTGGATATGACTGATTAAGGTGATATCAGTGGGATCAGAATAATCGTACTGGAATAAACCATCGTGGCCTATGAGCAACAGGATATCGCCCAGGGGGATTACATCATAGGTATCTATGGCTTCAAAATGGGCAAGCATATTGGATTGAATGGCCAGCGGGTTGGTGGCATCGTACACCTTTAATCCTGCAGCCCCATCACAGATAAACAGGATACCATTATCAATCCCTAAGCCATGTGGGTTAAACATGGGATATGATTTCAGGAGTGTTGGATTTTGAATGTCTTCAATATCAATCACATCCAGTTGATTAACAGTATTCATGCAAAATGTACCGGAACGCAGGGTAACATAGGCAATATTGTTTTCAACTACCACGGGGTCACAGGCATTCATGTGATCGATCTCTGAAACAAACTTTGGACTGGCAGGATTATCAAGGTTGTAGATCACCATTCCGGTGGTAGTACCCACAAACAGGTGGCCATCGTAACGAAACAGGGTTTCCATTTCGCGCCAGGTATGAATGCTGTCGGTCTGGGACATGTTTGTGGCATCGATTACATCAAAGGTTTTTAATACATGAGGCTGTGCAATGCTGTGCAGGTAATGCTCATTGAGCATAAAGCGGGCCATGGAGCCAGCAACCCCGGCAGATCCACCACTTTCATTAAAGGCCACATGAGCCATATCACCACGCATCCAACCCCAATGACCCCACATATTCCCTTTGGCTTTAATGGTTTGCATCTCCCAGTCCACAATTACACCTTTGCTGCGATCTATTTCATGCCATGCAACAGGGATATGCCTTTCAAATGGTGGCAACACTTCCGGGAAAGCATTCTGAACACGGCCAATCTGCTCAGGATTCATGATGTTGGATATATCCAGTGCCACCAGGTCAATATAGCTGTCGGCAAACAGGGTGTTGCCCAGGATAGCTATATCCACATTACCGGGGATCTCATAAAACACAACAGGATGGGGAGAAGATGGGTTGGAGTTGTCAATCACATGAATCCCCTCATAGGGCTCATTGAGAAAGATCAGGTTGTCTTTAAAATAAATTTTTCCTGCCTGTTTGATATTGCGCGCAGGAAATGAACGGGGTGGTTGCCTGAATTCTGAAAAGTCCATGTAAACAGGAACCATGGCCTCGAATTTATAGGTATCCTCATCTTTGTTGCAGGAAAGTACAAACAACAAAATCAGAACCGTGAACCATTTTATACGAAATTTTTCCATGAGATAGTAATTTAGGGTTTACCCCCTATACAGCAAAAAAGGACCATGTGCTGCAAAGAATCGGTTTTTTTTGGAAAATAAATCATTGTTGTCCGGTAAAACTTACGAGATTTAGCTTCGCTGCTACTTCGTGGTCTCCCTTCGG
>SLIL01000005.1 GCA_007135645.1 Bacteroidales bacterium | reverse complement strand
AGGTAGCCATCATTGGCAAAGTCCATTCCCAGGATCAATTCCGTGTTTACGCCTACTTCATTAAGCTCGTAGGTTTCCATATCGAGGATGCAGATGTGCGAATAGTCTGTCTGCTCATTCTGCATAACTACATACATTTGTTCGGTTTCCCAGTTCCAGGCCAGCGCACCGGCCCAACCAGGTACACCCGTCATTTCGCCCAGGTAATAAAAAGTTCCTTCATGGTCAACAGTGCCAATGGAACCATGGGCATTGATCCTGTATATGTTCTTCCCGTCAAATTCTTCTGCCACTTGCCATTGGCTTCCATCAACGGTTCCCTTTTCAACCAGATCTCCTGTCAATAGGTCAATTTCATTATAGGAAAGGTTTATTCCGTTTATGGCATAAGCCGCGGCTAATGGAGCTACTCTGCCATGAACAACAAGGGTATCATTGGATTGATCTTCTCCGCCTCCGGCTGTAATTATGGCTGTGGCAACATAGTCCATTTCCTGCAACGGTGTATAAGATGGGAACTGTATCTCTATCTTTTCACCAGAAACCAGGGGCTCAGCAATTTGAAGCTCTTCGATATAATCAAATTCGGGGACCTTAAGCTTTACTGAAAAAGATTCAGCATCCTGAATTCCAACGTTTCTGACCGAGACAACAGGAACAAAATCATTCCCAAGTATTACAAAGGTAGGTTGAACACCAGCAATTGAAAGATCGTAATCCAAAGCCCGGGGCAAAGAAATTGTTCCGTGGGCAAAATTGGGTTCTGCCCCAAATCCATCTCCTGCAATAAACCAGTCCACATATAATGAGTCATTGAAATCCTCACTTATGGTAACATTAACCCAGAACTGACCACTTGATCTGAGCCCACCAAATCCTGAACCACCTTCCATATTCCCCCATGTTACCAGTGCCCCGTCACCTGTTTCGCCATTGTAGGGGAGTTGCTGAGCGCCTGTTTCGGTGCAAACCGAAGCATCATTAACAAATACCCCTTCAGGGAATTGCAAAGATACGCCATCATCCCACTCGCCATCGGGGCTTGAGTAGGTATAGAAGAACTGAAGGTCAACTGTAGCACCCGGGATATAGCTTTCACTGATAAAAGAGATGGAACTCTCTACTACTCTTTCTTTAACAGTTTCGTTACCCGGGCCAGATAAACTATTGGTAGCTATTGCTGAAATACCTATCATTAAAGACATTGCAAAAGTAAAAAACAGCAAACAAATACGTTTAGGAAATTTTTGCATGGAACTCATATTTTTTTTGTTTTACGGATGAAAAATGGTGTGTTTGGAATAAAAAAAAAGCTGAACCTCTTCCTATACTTTCCAAAGGTTAAGGTTCAGCTTAAACTACAATCATCAATAATTAATCGGAGAGTGGATATTGGATATCCTGAATTTATTAATACAAATAAACATTCGCTCCGGGATTATCTGCTGATCATGATCCTGGTATTGAATATCAAACCATCAGCAGAAACTACCTGCAGGATGTAATATCCCTGCGAAAGTCCTGAGACATTGATTGAATGCTCATTGCCCGATACAATAACGTCTATTACCTTCTGGCCGGTAACATTGAACATACTGATGCGCTCTACAGATTGTGAACCACGAACCATAAGCAGGTCTTTTACAGGATTGGGAAAAACCTTGAGGCTTGCCTCCCAGATATCCATGATTGATACATCATCGCCGGTCACATCAAGGGTAACAGGAATGATTACAAGTGAATTTTCCGGGTCGTTGCTGTTGATTCTGATGTTGGCAAAGTATTTACCATTTTCCAGTCCGGAAGCATCAAATGAAATGGACATTTCACCTGATTCGCCTTCCCCGATGATCCCATTCCGCGGATCGATACTTAACCAATCCATACCGTTAAAGGAGAGGTTGGCACGAATATTCCAGTTATTGTTGAAGCCATAATCAGACAAACGCTCCCACTCTACCGCATCAATGCTGATCCAGTCTCCATTGGGATTTACCGGGCCACCGTCAATACCAAGCACAAATACACCCGGTTCATGGGTAATTTCAAATCCGATCCAGATATCAGAACCACTTACTGCAAGCGGAGATGAAAGTTCAACCGTGTTCCAGCTTGAGGCAACAGGGGTAAAAACCTGCTCATGTAATACAGAGCCGGGAGAAGTGGTAGTGCCAGCATCCCAGATGATAAGTTTTGTTTCTGAAGGAATAGCGCCGATATAAACATGAACTGATTCCATAGTGTATTCTGAATAGACAGAAGTAAGCTCCGAAGGAAAGCGGGCAGCACCATAAAATGTGCCCCCAACGGTCAGTCCTACCGCATCAACATTATCACCATCGTAATGAAGCACATTGCTTTTACTTTCTGCTTTTTGACCATCATTTTGCTGATGTTGCGTCCCTTTCCTGCCCGGTTTTAGTTCACCGGAATGAAATATCTCACCAACAGGCACCTGTTTTACATTGGGTTCTTCCGTAGTATATTGCACAAGTGCATTGTAAACCAGTGCGCCAGTACCCGTATTTTCGATGATCAGGGTTTGTGTTGAGGTTTCATTCACCTCCAGTGCTTCATTGAGAGAATGATGACTAACACTGATCTCGGGTATGCCGGGCTCCAGATCAAGCATAAAGCTTACCCACTCCCCTGTGGGCAACTCTGCCGCACCGATAAACTTATTACCGTCGGGGGTTACATCATTAACACTGAAAAATATCCAGTCTGCCGCATCAAACCAACCCCGGCTGGCAACGTACTCGTTGAATGTTTCCATGGTTCCGTTGGGGTGCCTCACAAAGGCTCTCCGGTCGGGTGGCAGGGCAGGAAAACCTTCAGCGGTATAACCAAATACAGTACCATCATCAAGCACGGATGTGGGGCTTAAACCACCCATATTCAGGGTATTGGTAAATGTTGTGATTTGCCCGGAAGGTTCCCAGATAAATGCTCCCTCACCCAGATCGCCCACTACATAATTTCCGCTGAATGATGCAGCTGACGCAGAACCAAATTGTGTTTCATCCACCAATATCATTTCATTGTTATACCATATTGCAGGTGTCCAGCCCCAGTTGGGGGTAGCCCAGCCAAAGATAACGCTT
>SLIL01000073.1 GCA_007135645.1 Bacteroidales bacterium | reverse complement strand
GCCTTCCTTTTCCATGCGCCTGGTAAAAACATCTACCGGTTTCATTTCTGCGATGTTTTTGTTTTCATCATACAATGAAGCCATACTCGCAGGGCTATTGGCAAAAGTTATCCGGTATTTGAGTATGGTGGCATAGTCATGCTCAAACTCATTGATGAGGGTTTCCAGCTGAAGTGTTTTGGTTGGATCGTGATGTTCTTCCACCGCGATGAGTTCGATGAAATCTTTCAAGGGAGTGCTGTCTGCAGCATGAATGATGAGTTTTTCACGGAGCTCGTCCACGGTGCCTTTCATAGCCAAAAGCCTTCGAAACCGTGGTACGGCAATGCTCTCTTTCGAAACATTCCCGTTTTCTGCGGTGATGATCATCACCCGGTTTTCGTTCTCTGCCTCGCTGAAGGAGAGTTTTACCGGCGAACCGCTGTATACCATTTTTTCTGTGGGTTCCTGCGGCTTGTGCAGATGCCCCAGGGCGTAATAGCTGAAATAACCGGGCAGATGGTTTGCTTCCAGCCCTGCTATGTTGCCGATCTGGATGTCGCGTTCGCTTTCGGAAAATTCTCCGCCCTGCACAAACAAATGTCCCATGGCAATGGCAGGAATTTCAGGGTGCAGATCCTTACAAGCGTAAGCAGCATTGTGGAAGATTCTGGTGATGCCCATTCGGATGGCTTCTATCTGGTCCTTATGGGTTTCATCCTGGTTGTATTGCCGCAGGTCGGCATCGCGCAGGTATGGGATGCAGGCCACCACCAGTTCTGTATTGCCCTGTGCGCTGGTGATGGGCACCAGCAGCTCTTTGAGGTTGGAGGGCAATCCGCCGGTGACATGAATGTCCAGATAGCTCAGCAATGTTTTGGGCGCTTCGAGCATGGCAGGCGAATCGTGGTTGCCTCCCGCGATGATCACCTTGCAATTGGCTTTCATGAGTTCGCGCAAGAGTTCAAAGTACACCCTGCGCGACTCGCTGGAAGGGTTGGCCACATCAAACACATCGCCGGAGATCAGCAACGCATTGATATTCTGTTCGCGGATGGTGTTAACCAGCCATTGAAAAAACAAGGACTGCTCCTCATAGAGGTCAGCCTGATAGAGGCGCTTGCCAATGTGAAGGTCGGAGGTGTGAAGGATCTTTATCATGCAATTAGTGTTTGTATTTGGTTTTAAAATTAGTTTTCCTGGGTTAAAATCAGCAACGAAAAAAATTAAGATTGTTTGCAAAGGTACAAACTCATTGCGCCAAACGATGACGTTTTTCTTTCTTTATCACGCTGATTGACTGTTGGTTTACAGACAATCATCCGCGTGTGAGTCATTAGTATTTTAATGGCTTGGTTCATCTGTACAAAGATGCGATCCTTGAATGAAGTGTATCTTCAAATAAACTTCAGTAATAAATCAATTTTTAATCACCTCTTTGGTAATTAGAATCAGGCAGTTACATTTTCCGGGATCAAAAAGTAGGGCAAAAAAAGTAAAAACAGAGATGCTCATCGAAAAAAATGCAAAATAAATTTTTTTGAAGGTGACCTTGTGATTAATTTTGTAGTGGGAAATCTTTTTACCGACACACTTTACAGCAATTCAACTATTGTTTCACAAAAAAACCTACCCCAATGAACAGAAATCTGCCTGTAACCCATCCAGCAAACCCTGCAGCCATTGAAGGCTTCTATAAGGGTGAACTTGCCCCAAACGCAGAAATGAAATGCCCCCTGGTGCTGGTTCTCGACCGGTCTTCCTCAATGGTCGGAGATCCGATCAAAGAACTAAATCGGGGCCTGAAGATCTTTCAAACCCAGATCCAGAACGACGAAGTGGCAGCAGCACGCCTCGAAGTGGCTGTTGTTTCATTTGCAGACGATGTAAGGATTGAACGTGATTTTTCCCTGTTTGAAAACACCGCCATACCTACCATTGAAGCTTATGGTCGAACCGATCTGGCTACCGGTGTTATGGAAGCCATAACGCGCATTGAGGCCCGCAAGATCTGGTATAAAGATCAGGGACTACAATACTACCGCCCCTACATTGTGGTAATCACCGATGGCCTGCCAACCTCCTCACAGGAGAGAATTGACCAAATGATTGAAATGGTAAAGAAAGGAGCAAAGGATAAGCGCTTCAATTTATGGGCATTCGGGGTTGAAAACGCCGACATGGATTTTCTGAAGCAAATGTCCCCTCCCGGTTTCCCTCCGCAAAAACTTAAAGGGATCAATTTTGCTGAATTTTTCAAATGGCTGAGCAGTAGTTTTTCAACAATCACTGCATCCAAACGTGATGAGCAGGTGGATATTTCGCCCAAACCCAATGAGAACCCCTTTCAGATCACGGTTTATTAATAGCTTTAAAGCCTATACACTTGTTTATAGCGATGTTTGAAACCATGAACAGATTTCTCAGGAGGAAAAAAGCACTGTTTCTCAGGCGTATGTTCCACAAAAAGGAACAGATTCCCAACGACCGGTGCTCAGCCCTCCCGGCAACGTCTGCCAGCCCCTGGATGCTGACAGGGGCCACCGTTACCGGAAACAGCCACCGGGCAGCAGGCGAGGTTTGTCAGGATGCCCATCTGTTTGAGGTGTGGGACAATTGCTGGGGTGTGGCTGCACTATCCGATGGTGCGGGCACGGCATCAGATTCGCATTTTGCATCGGCACTCATGGTTAAAAAAGCTGTTGAATATGCACAAAGGCTGGTGGTAAAGATGGGCTGGGCTGAAAGGAATGAACTTCCTTCACGGGAAGAATGGGCCCTTGAAGCCATCACCTTTATGCAATCCATGCAAAACAAGATCTTCCATTTTTCCCATCAGTTCAATATCCCGGCATCAAAGCTGCACGCAACCCTGATTGTCGTGATCTTTTCGCCCAACGGGCTCCTCCTTGTCCATATTGGTGACGGACGTGCAGGTTGCCGCGACATGGAAGGAAACTACTATAGCCTTATGACTCCCTGGGAGGGCGAGCAGGTGGGCCAGACCGTTTTTGTTACAACCCAGACAAAGCAATTCCGGAACATAGTAGGCATTGCCCTGTTTGACCGTCCGGCTGATGCATTTTTCCTGCTTTCGGATGGTTGTGAAAATGTTGCATGGGAAACCCTGTTTATGAATCCGG
>SLIL01000455.1 GCA_007135645.1 Bacteroidales bacterium | reverse complement strand
GGAGCAAAGTCATGTCATGATCTCGTCAATTTGGTTTTATGCGTGTGACGGGCGACTTTCAGTTACCCCGCTACTAATAAAAATGCAAGAAAAATTTAACGAAATGGTATTTTTTGCTTGCAAATCGCAACAAACAGCTGTTCATTCTTTGCCTGTAAAGGAGGAGTCCTTGCCAGGGTAATTGACTGGATTAAACTTTTGGGTGTAATCATTATCATTAAGACTTCGAAGCCAAACAGGTTAGCCAGTCGCTTTCTGCCTCAGGATCATACACAACTGCGGCATTATTATTAACCGCGTAGCCACTTAGGATCATCCTTATTTCTTTTTGCAATACTGCGAGGCTATTGGAGATCATCTCCTGGTTAAACCCATTTTCTCCAAGGTCAATGGTCATATTCATGGATACCATCCGGCTTATGGCCTGCCCTAATTCCACCATTTTTCGCTGTGCGATCGTATAATCAATCCGGAAGTTCAAAATATCTTTGAAATAGTCGGCGGCCTTTTCCGTATGCGTGTATCCACTAAGAAAGTCGTAGAGATTTGCAGAGGGCATTTTGCGCATCATTTTCAGAACCGATTCGGTAATCTGCTGGTAAAGGATGTCGTTGGAGCCTTCGAAGATCTGAAAAGGACGACTGTCAACTATAGACCTTCCGGCAATATGATCGAGCTTATACCCTTTCGCACCCACAAGCTGCAGAAGACTTTGTGCGGCAGACTGCATATAATCTGTTACGACTGATTTAATAGAATTGGCAGGCAGATCTGCACGTGAGGTGTCTTTCTCCAGTGGAACGTTTGAGCTGGTGAAATAGCTCATGGCCGAACTCACTGTAAAATATGATTGCAAGTGTGCAAGCCTTTCCTGCACCTGGTCATAGTTAAACAAACTTGAACCACCCACATTACGGGATTTGCAATGCTGGACTGCCTCATCCAACATCCTTCTTAAAAATCCTGTAGCCATACCCGGAAACTGAAGACGGCTCCTGTGCAATAGATCCAGCATCATAGTAATGCCTGTACTTTTGGGTTGCAGGCGATGAGATTCGGGTACCTGTATTTCAATCCGGTTACGGCCATAAGGCAGCATGTAAAGCCCAAGATTCTGAAAAACCTCCACTACTTCGATGCCTCCATTATTGGTATCATGAATAAAAAAACCGATATCTTTCCCCAGGTTTCCATGTCCATCTTTTTCCCTGGCAGTAATAAGCCAGTAGTCGGCCCATCCTGTTAGTCCGGCCCAATGTTTTAAGCCCGAAATAGTATATTGTTCTCCTGATTTCAAAAACCCGGTTTGCATCTTCAATGCTTCACTACCAAAATTGGGTTCGGTGATCATTAGCCCACCCATGTTTTTATGGTCAAGAAAATCTCTGAATATTTTTTCCTTTACATCTTCATTGCCATAATTGGCCAAAGGCTGGAGAAACAATGCTCCATTGATACCCATCATCAATGACAATGGCAACGACTGGTAGGAGCTTACCTCCAGCATGCTGAGTGTTTCATGGGTTTTGGCACCCCGCCCTCCAAATTCTTCCGGAATAAAGGTTGATAAGGGATTACACTCAAGAATCTGCCTTAATACATATGGAGGCAAACCCCGTTGGGTTGCCATAAGTCCTTCATTGTTTCGCTGGGTAAATAGTTCGGTGAGTTTGCTCTTGTAAGTTTCCATAAAGGAAACAAAACTGGTATTGTCAACTATCTTCATGTTCTGGTATCGGCAAAAGTTATAATTATCATGACCACTGCTTTCAATATAAAGATAGTGGTTTTTTGCCAGAAAATCAGTATTTGGAAATGGGAGGGGAAAGTTAAACCGGCCAGGATTGTTAATAATTTGTAACTAATGGCCTGGCCGGTTTTTTATGAGAAGCGTCTTTATTTGTTGTAAATAGTGGCTATAAGATGTTATCTCTGCAAAATAACCCTTCTGACAAATTGTTTGCTATTGCTGTGAACCTGTATAAAATAAACGCCTGGTTCATTGCCTGTTAGATTCAGAATAACAGATGTTTCCTGAGACTCAACCGTCTTTACCACCTTCATCAATTGGTCATAAATAACAATCCTGCTGTTTTGTCCGATGCCATGAACAGTGATCTGGCCCCTTGTGGGATTGGGGTAAACAACAATTTCCGGTTCAAATACAGTTTCTTCAATGCAGCTAACCACCACAGGTCCGAAATATTCAAATTCTCCGTCAAAATCGGTTTGCTTCAGCTTTATATAGGTTAGCCCGGAATGTTCAGGAGTAAATGTAAAGCTGTAATCTATCCGGATGTTGCTGTTTCCTGCACCATCCACATATCCCACTGTTTCATAATTGATGCCATCTGCTGATGCTTCAATACTAAAATAATCATTATTGATTTCAGCAGCGGTTGCCCAATTTACGTTTATGGCAGAATCATTGCATTCGGCATCAACGAACAGCAGCTCAATGGGCAGGGGATTATTTCCTCCCTGAGAAGCAGCCGTTAGCGGGCTGTATGAAGTGAATCCGGTTCCGGTAACAGAACACATGTTGGCCTCAAGGAGCAGACCACCTTGTCCTCTGCTAACCCATTGCGTTCCGTTGAAGTGGGCCAGGATCAGATCATCCACATCCATGATGCCACTTCTTACCATATCCCTGAAAAAGAGTGTTACATCGGGAGTAGCTGTACCAGAGTTCCTGGTTAGATCCCAGTATTCATTGGTGCTTACATTCATTATATCAGCCGAGCAATTGCTGCATGCCTGATTTGCATGTGTATTTGTCTGGGGGAAATACTCTGCAGTAAAAGCATTGGAAGCAAGATTGGGCGCTGTAATATGCAGAGGTGCATAAATATGATTTTTGCCGATGGGGAACAAGAATTCCTGATTGCCCACCTTCCTCACTGGCCCGTTCACAAATGAATTATCGCTTCCTTCGCTGGCAGTAGCTCCATTTGCAACAATTAAAATATTCGACGCAGAGGTATTTACCCGTCCATTGTTTAGCGATAGGTTGCCTGTAATGGTAACAGTCCTGTTTAGAGTAACTCCCATATCGCTTGAGTTTTCAACAACAAGATTGAAAAAGCGCTGAACTGCAGATGTTCCTGCTATTTGCTGGGGATT
>SLIL01000149.1 GCA_007135645.1 Bacteroidales bacterium | reverse complement strand
TTCCTGGTATTTATTTTCGCGTTGCTGTTTATTTTTTTTCCTAAAGGAATCATTGAAACAGCAAGCCTGAGCTACATTGTTAAATCCTTTGCTATTGAGATTGCAGAAACCGGTGAATCCTACAGTTATTCTAATTTCCTTAGTTTATTGGTGATCATATTACCATTTGTAATTATGATAATGAGCGTTTATTCAACCTTTCAGTACAAAAACCGCCCTTTACAAATCAAATTGGGAAAAATGAATGTATTCATGCATGTATTGCTGGTTGTAAGTGTTTTCTTTTATCTCGATGCACTTAAAACTCATCTGCAGGGTACCATATCATACGGGATAGCCATCATTTTCCCTCTGGCTGCAATGTTGTTTTTATTACTTGCCAACAGAGCCATCAGAAAAGATGAACAACTGGTGCGATCCGCTGATCGTTTAAGGTAATTAGGATTCTGAATCTCTAAAAGAACACCCGGAACAATATAAATTCCGGGTGTTTTTTTGATGTCTCATAAGTAAGTCTATGGATGCAGTATTGCTAATCAACTAGCCGTTTTGTAATGTAATCAGAGTTGAACAATCCCAGGGCACCCATGTATTTCAGCTTAAACTTCACAAAATCGCCTACTTTGTATTTTCTGGGGTTCCTGCCAAGATCAATTACTACAATATCGGAGCTGGCTCCTGCTATTTCAATGGATTTATCCGCAGGGATCAGATAATCAGGAGAGATATCCAGCAACCCAACATCAAGCAATGCCCGCCAGGAGGTTTTGCCATAATCTTCAGGATTGACCTCAAACATCTCTCCTGATGGGTTCTCTGCCAGCTGACCTTCCGGGACAACTGGTTTTTCAAGTAATTCAATAATCTCGGCATAGAAGGTGATCACGTCGTCTTTCATCCCTTTTATGGTTTTGCCTGTAACCAGGTTGTTCCCAAAGAAAAGCGTCTCTCCTACCCTGAAATGATTGATCCCTTTGGGCAATTGTTTCTTCTGGATCATTGGAATAACAACAGAAGAACCTCCGGTGATCCATCTTATATGACGGTTAAATTTAAGCTCAATAATTTGCTTGTAAAGGCTGAGTTGAACCATTTTATCATTGGAGGGCATAACCCCGTAAAGGCAATTAAAATTGGTTCCAAAACCAATAACGTCAATATTGGGTAATTCAAAAATGCTTTCGTAAAAACTGACCAGGTTTTCGCCCAGAACACCCTCTCTGAGGTCTCCCATTTCAATCATGATAATTACACGATGAACTTTCTCCTGGCGTCCTGCTTCTTTTGAAATAAGCCTGAGTGTTTCCAGATCGGAATTAAAGCTTACATCAGCATATTTTATTACTGAACGTAAACTTTTTCGGGGAGGGGGCTTGATGTAAACAGTAGTTACATCAGGGTTTATCTTTTTTATTTTTCTCAAATTGCTGATTCGTGAATCCAGCAGTTCGGTTGCACCCATATCAATGAGCTCTTTGAGGTAGATCTCGTTTCCACAAAATAATTTACTCACTATACCCCATTCGATCTGATGTTTCTCAAAAAAGGTTTTCAGGAAATTGAAATTGTGCCGTAGCTTTTTGCTGCTTATAGTTATTTCTGCCATGTGCCGCCAATTAACGATTCAACCTCATCTCGAGGTATTTGCTGGTAAAACCCAGTTTTTCATAAAGATACCTGGCCGGGTTTTCGGGCTCAACATGTAGTTTGATGCTTCCTTCGGCTTTTTCAAAAGTTTTCAGCATAAGGTCCTTACCCAGTCCTTTGCCACGATAGTCTTTATGCACCGCAATGTAAACCAGAATATTTTCAGGAATATACCCTGCCATACCGGTTTTATTGATAATTACTGCCCCGGTTATTTGTCCGGCTTCTTCTGATACCAGTATGAAGCCCCCAAATTTTGTTTTATCATCCAGGGCAAAGTTGATGCACCGCATAATGGCTTCGTGCTCATCGCCAAACTGGTCGAGATGGTTAAATAAAAAATCAGCGATCTCCTTTTTTCTTGCTTCGCTTACCTGGTCATTTGGAGTATAAAAAGAATAATTCATTGTATTATGATTTAGGGTTTATTAGTTATTAGTTTATTAGTTATTAGTTATTAGTTATTGGGTTATTAGTTATTGGGGTATTGGGGTATTATTGCGGATGGTTTTTTGAAAGTCTGGTAGCATAGCTCACTACGATAAAAGTAATGATTGAGAGCGAAATACCAAAAATATTTGCATCAAGGTCTAAAGGTAAAGATAAATTTGAAACTATTAGTGTTATTGTGGTTCCACCACCCAGCAGCATAGACCAGAAAGCAGCCGCTGAGCTGGCATTCCTGAGGATTATTCCGGCCATGACCGGAACAAACAAGCCTGACACCATAAATGCATAGGAATAGAGCATTAATTCAAGTACATTGGGCATTATCGAGGCCAGTAAAAGGGCCAGGGTTCCCAATACCACCGTAAAGGCCTGGGATATAAGCAGAAACTTTTTCTTGTCGGCAGGTTCCTTGATCCACTTGCCAAAAATATCTGTTAGAAAATTGCCCGAAGATGCCATAAGGCAACTGTCCGCCGTTGACATAATGGCAGAAAAGTAAGCGGCCATCATCAAACCCATTAATCCAACAGGAAGGACGGTGCGCAATAACAGTGGAAGGCCCTTTTCTTCATCAAGCAGATCGCCGGGAGCAAATCCCAGCTCAGCAAACATACCCTGTTCAAAAGCTACTCGGGCAAACAACCCAAGGATCACCCCCATAAAGGCCATGATGGGGTATTCAAATAATCCGGCAACAAGCCAGGCCTTTTGGGCCTGCTGTTTATTTCTTGATGCGTAGATGCGCTGATACAGCGTCATACCAACAAACCAGATGGGGATTATGGTTACCACCCAGTAAACAATCTGCTGCCACGAAATATTTGCCAGGCTGAAAAATTCCGGGGGCAAAACTTTTCTGATCTCTGTCATTCCTCCAACACTAAAATATGCAACGGGAATCCCAATAAAAATAAGTCCACTCATCAAAATGATCCACTGAATGGTATCTGTGTAAATAACTGCTTTGATACCCCCCATAGCAGTATAAACGATCACGATGATCCCCATTATGATGAGGGCAGTTTGCATATTCAGATCAACAAAGGTAGCAGAAGCCAGCTTGGCACCTGCCAGGATCTGGCTGCTGGTAAAACCCAGATAACCAATACCCGAAATAATTCCGGCAAGCAGTGCAACCCTTGGACTATAAAAATGTCCAAGAAGCTGGGGAAACGTGTAAAACTTTTTGGTTTTTTCTATGGCTTTAACTCTTGGAATAAGGATAACCGCACTTAGCCAGGCACCAACAAGGCCTGTAAACAGCATCCAGGAGCCTGCCAATCCCATAATAAAACCAAGGCCACCAAGGCCGATGGAAAATCCACCTCCCACATCTGTTGCTACTACCGATAACCCAATGTGCCAGCTACCGATCTTTCTGCCACCAACATAATAATCATCTACTCCCTTGTTCTTAAGCAGAAACCAGAATCCGATTCCAATCACTGCCATCATATAAAGGGAAAAAATAAGAAGGTCTAATAAATGCATTAAGATTTTAACGTTCCGGTTTGGGCACACAAAGGTATGAATTTTACAGGAAAGACAAAATCGTCTTGCCATGCATCTGAAATTCAGCGCCTTTCAATCCCAAATTTCAAAAGGAATACTGCTGATGGAATCATTATCCCTGGCATCTTTACAGAAATTCAATAACATAATTCTTATCAAACGCTTAATGACAAGATGATGCGGGAATTCGTATTTTTGCAAAAACAATTTTTATGATCTACCCCTGGGGCAATAAAAGAAGGTTTCATTCCCTTGCCGATCAATTCAAAGCACAATATGGTACCAGAATACAAAAGGTAAGCATCAATGCCGGATTTACCTGCCCTAACCGTGATGGAAGAGTTGGAACAGGAGGTTGTACATTTTGTAATAATTCCGGGTTCAGTCCCTCCTATTGTCATGAAGAGCTTTCCATTGACATCCAGATAGAAAAAGGGCTAAGGTTTTTAAAAACAAGATACAAAAGGGCACAGCTTTTTGTGGCTTATTTTCAGGCATACAGCAATACCTATGCGCCCATCTCAATCCTTAAGGAACGATATGAAGCTGCACTTTCTCATCCGGAAATTTCGGGTTTATCCATAGGCACTCGTCCCGATTGCATAAATGATGAGGTCCTTGACTACCTGGCCTTTTTAGCCCGGAAATATATTATTCATATTGAATACGGTGTAGAGTCCTGCTATGAGGATACCCTGAAAAGGATCAACCGCGGCCATACCTTTCAGGATTCTGTGGAGGCGATTTCACGCACATCCCAAAGAGGTTTGCATACCGGTATTCACATGATCATAGGCTTACCAGGGGAAACACGTGAACAGATCCTCAGGCAAAGTGAGATCATATCGCGATTGCCCATCAACTCCATAAAGTTCCATCAACTCCAAATTGTTAAGGATACCCCATTAGCCAATGAATACCTTCAGAACCCCGCTGAATTCCAATTTTTTGAGCCTGAGGAGTACGTAGTATTTATGGCAGATTTTCTGGAGAATCTCGACCCCAGAATAGCCATTGAGCGTTTTGCGGGCGAAGTTCCACCGGCCTTCAACCTGCGAAAGTCATGGAGTGGATTGAGGAGCGACCAGGTGATA
This sequence comes from Bacteroidales bacterium, assembly GCA_007135645.1. Lineage (GTDB taxonomy): Bacteria > Bacteroidota > Bacteroidia > Bacteroidales > UBA7960 > SKVR01. Next base: position 29,090 of record SLIL01000149.1, on the reverse strand, counting down.
TTACTCATTGAAAAAGAACTGGAGCGAAGAGATAGCTGGCAAGGCAAGGCAAATCCACAGCTAAAAAACTGACAGAGCGTTCACAGCAAAAACACAAGTCATTGATTACCAAACACTCATATTTAATTCTCTGCTAAGCTTCATTAATTTTAGCGATCTGCAAAATTTCATTATTTTTGGCCTTTTTTAGAGCAAAGAGCTATTTACTCATAAACTACTTAGAAAAGATAAACTATGGAAAACCAGAAGTCAGGTTTTGTAGCAGGCATGTTAAATGTCATTGAACGGGTTGGCAACAAACTACCACACCCGGGCGCACTATTTGCCTATTTTGCCCTTGGAATTGTGTTTCTCAGCTGGATTGTTTCGATGTTTGGTGTAACAGCAGTACACCCTGGAACAGGGGAAACCATAGAGGCCGTAAACCTTATGAGCCGTGAAGGTTTGCACAAAATTATGACTGGAATGGTAACCAATTTTACTTCTTTTGCACCTCTTGGAACCGTTTTGGTGGCATTACTGGGAATTGGTATTGCAGAATCAAGTGGGTTGATGTCAACCGGATTGCGACTGCTTGTTATTTCTGCACCAAGGCAATTGCTTACTTTTGCCATTGTTTTTGCAGGAATATTATCCAACACAGCCAGCGAAGTAGGTTACGTGGTACTGGTACCTCTGGGAGGAATGATCTTCCTGGCCGTAGGCCGCAATCCCATAGCAGGTATCGCAGCGGCTTTTGCCGGTGTTTCGGGTGGTTATTCGGCCAACCTGTTACTGGGCACCATTGATCCGTTGCTGGCGGGTTTGTCGGAAGAAGCTGCCCAGATTGTAGATGCAAGCTATACGGTAAATCCTGCTGCCAACTACTATTTCATGTTTGTTTCCACCTTTTTTATTGCCTTCATCGGCACATGGGTAACCGAGAAAGTAGTTGCTCCCCGTTTAGGTGAATATAAGGGCGATGCAAAACCCGAAGTAATTAAAGATCTTGATGACTCCGAGAAGCGTGGGTTGAAATTCACACTTGTAGCATTTATTATCCTCGTATTGTTGATTGCATGGAGCGTGGTTCCCATTGACCGGGGTATCTGGGCCAGTATACCAGGCAGCGGATTCATGCGCGACCCGTTAACCGGGGGTTTGCTCCGGTCGCCCTTTATGAGTGGCATCGTTGCTTTGATCTTTTTAATTGCGGGAATCCTGGGTATTGTTTATGGTATTGGTGCAAAAACATTAAAGAGCAGTACCGATGTAATCCTGGGTATGGGAAAATCCATGTCAACCCTTGGAACCTATATTGTTCTTGTTTTCTTTGCAGCGCAGTTTGTGGCCTATTTTAACTGGACAAACCTGGGATTAATATTTGCTATCAAAGGTGCTAACCTCATCGGATCACTGGGTATGGGACGAATCCCCCTGATGATTGCGCTTGTATTGGTTTCTGCCCTTATCAACCTTGTTGTGGGAAGCGCCAGTGCCAAATGGGCTATCCTGGCCCCGGTTTTCATCCCCATGTTTATGCTGCTGGGCTATTCGCCGGAGTTTACACAGCTTGCTTACAGGGTTGGTGACAGTGTAACCAATGTGATCGCTCCCATGATGTCTTACTTCGCCATGATTGTAGCTTTCATGGAGAAATATGATAAAAAGGCCGGCATTGGTACCATAATAGCAACCATGCTCCCCTATACAATAGTATTTTTGATAGCATGGCTTATTATGCTGATAATCTGGATTCTGGCGGGAGTACCTATTGGCCCGGGGGCACCATTGTTTTATGAGCTGCCCGAATTGGCAAACCTGACAACATGCTCCGCTTTAACTGATTCAGTTCTATGTACGTTAAAGACGGTTTTTTAACCATCTAAACATAATTTCTATTAACTTTATCCGCAAATTGAAAAATTACTCAGCTTTTTGTTTATCCCGAAAAGAAAAGGAAATCCCCAGATAAAAAATCGATGCTATAAACTATATCACATAAAGAGATGACAAATACGTTTGCCCAATCACTTCTGGTTCCGGTTGATTTTACAGAGCGCTCCATGCATGCACTCAGCTATGCTTCAGAGATAGCAAAAAAAAATGACGCTATGGTTCACCTGCTCCATGTACTGGATGAACGAACGGAACCCGATCAAAATGCCATCGATAATGCCAGGAAAAAACTGACTGATTTTGCACACCAGCAACAAGAGTTACTGGACATTAATATGATCCCCAATGTAATAAAAGGCAATATCTTTATTTCCATTGGTGAAACAGCAAAAAAAATCGGGGCCCAGCTTATCATTATGGGAATACATGGTATTCATGGCATCCAGTTTATAATCGGGAGTTTTGCCGCTCGGGTAATTCTGGGTAGCCCTGTTCCGGTCTTGCTCACCAATGGCTCCAAAAAATTTGACGGGTTTAAAAATATTGTGCTTCCTTTTGATGCCAACCTGAAGATGGACCATCTTGTCACCAAGACCATAGAGCTGGGGATAATAAACAATAGCACTATTCATCTTTTTTCTCAAAACCGTAAGCAGGGGTTTCTTACTGCGTGGGAATACAAGAATAAAATAAACAACACCCTTGATCGCATAAAAAAAGCAGGTTTAAAATGCCACAACACCGTACTTGAGGGAGAAACGGATGATTATGACCTGAGCATACTGAAATACGCCGAAAACATTGATGCTGACCTGATCATGGTTACCAGCCAGAACCAGCATAACAGCAAGGAGTATATTATCATGGAAACGGGCATCAGCCTTATGGACAAGTCCAAAACCCCGTTATTCTTTCTGAATCCCACAAATTAATACTGCGTTTCTCTTTGGGGGATGCAAAGATTTCAGCCCCGCCAAAGTCCTGATCACGATAGTTTTCCATTCACAAAATCCGGGAGCAATCACTCACAGGGATTATTTTATTATTATGAGATCCAAGCGTTATCCCGGCAATAATCCTTTCAAAGCCTCAGGGAAAGTATGGCAGGAGAATTTTGAAAAAAAGAAGCATCTTTTATTAAACTGCTTGGTTTTTTATTTACATTTATGAAGTTTTCCTTTGTATTTCAAAACACCCATATATCCTTTCAAAAACAGAAGCACCATGAACAATTCAAGAAACAAAATCCTGGTTGCAATTGATTTCGAAGAACAGTCGCTTTGCGCCCTTGAGCATTCCTATGAGCTTGCCAGGTTATTTGATGCCGATCTGGTGCTGCTTTATGTAATTGAAGGAATCAGCACATTGGGTAAATTGAGATCGCCGGAAGAATATGTCAAAAACATTATCGAAGAGGCACGGGAAAAGTTTGATGGTCTGGAAGAACTTGCCCGCAGAGTTTCGGGAAAAGAATCTGTAAATGTTACCGCTTTGATTGAAAAGGGCAAACCTTATGAGAAAATCCTGGAAACGGCCACAGACCAAAATGCCATAATGATCGTAATAGGAAAATCAAGTTACCTTGAACAGAAAAAGAAAAGGCGTTTTGTTGGTAGTAACTCCTATAATGTAATCCGGGATGCCCCATGCCCGGTTATTGCCATAAAAGAGTCGGGCACCCTGCCAGGTGAATATAAAAAGATCCTGCTCCCCCTTGATTTTACGCGGCAAACGAAAAAACAGGTACAGAAAGCCATTGAATTTGGAGGCTATTTTGGGGCACGTATTCATGTTATTTCTATTCTGCGTACAGATAATAAGGTTACAAAACTACTCAAGCAGGTTCAGCTGAACCAGGTAAAAAATGCCATTCAGAAAAATGGCATTGAATGCAAATCTGAATTTATCTTTAACAAACAAAAAAGCATCGCGGAAATCATTATTGAATATAGCAAATCAGCTGGAATTGATCTGATTATCATCATGACACAGCAAAAGAAAAGTGCAATAAATTATTATGTGGGTTCTACTGCACATGAGGTGATCAATGAATCCGACATTCCTGTTCTCAGTATAATCCCTACAGCCGATTTCAAACCAGGTATGGTAACTTCAATGGTTGACCCCCTGGGAGTAATTAAACATAAAGAGACCAATGCCGGCACATCGGCTTCATCATGATAAAATCCTTAATTCTACTTTTGTCTTTTGCTTTGATTAAAAAAAATTATTTTTGTAATCCTTTGTAAAACAGATTTCGCTGACATTGATTGATAACTTGAACATCAAACTAAATAATAAACCATTCATCTATGGAAAGAGATACAATTCTGGTACCCACCGACTTTACACCTGTAGCTGACTGTGCACTTGATCATGCAATAGAGATTGCTAAATTATTTGACCATAAGATCTGTATGCTACACGTTGTCGGTAAAAAAAGTACCCAGGCCCAAAGAGACCGGGCTATTAAAAAAATCGAGAAAATCGCACTTACCAACAGTGAGAAATCGGGAATAAAGATCAATGGAAGTATTGCAGAAGGAAGTATCTTCGATGAGATCAGTAACACAGCCAGTAAGCTCAGTGCTGAGTTTATTGTAATGGGTATTCATGGAAAGAAAGGGGTACAACACATTGTAGGCAGTTATGCCTATAAGGTGATTTGCAGCTCCACCACCCCGGTTATGGTAGTAAAAAAGAAGCATCATCATGTTGGTTACAGAAATATTATTGTCCCCATTGACTTTTCATACGAAAGCACCCTTAAAATAAACAAAGCCATAAAATTTGCGAAGTACTTCGATTCAACCATTCATGTTATAGGAGTTATCCGTTCAAAAAGCAGCGTATTCAAGCTGGAAAAAGAAGCTCTTTTAAAGAAACTGATCGATTACTTTGATGCGGCGGAAGTGAAGGCAAAAGCCGAAGTGATCATTAAGCCTGGTGCTGATCTGCATGATGAGGTGATTAGCTATGCCGAAAAAACCGATGCTGACCTCATTATGATCGTAGCTGAACGAAGTGGCCGTTTTAACGAGGTATTGGGCAGGAATGATGCTGAACAGATCATTGATAAGGCCGAAATACCTGTTGTCACGGTTATCCCCAGTAACGAATATGATGACGATGATGATGACGACTCTCTCCTGAGTTCATTTTTTGACCCCCTAGGCCTGATCGATAAACCATAAAAAATCTTTTATCAGAACATTACTTTCTACACCTGTTAAAGCACTCAAAACCCACTGTTTTCATTCATGCTGTCATTCGATAATACCAAAATTGCCTTTTCTGATAAATCAACTAAAAGCCTGAGAAAGGCTTACTGGATGTTCTGGCTGGTTAAAAACCCGTTTCTTGTTCTCTTAGGCTCGTGGCTTCTTACACTGGCAAACAAACTCAGGCTCCCACTACATTGGGCATTGCGCAATACTGTTTTTGAGCATTTTTGCGGGGGAGAAACCCTGGATGAATGCCAGAGCACCATTGATGCTCTGGGGAAAAAAAACATCAAGGCAGTATTGGACTATGCTGCAGAAGGTGCAGAGAAAGAAAAGGAATTTGACGAAGCTACCCGGCGCATAATCGCTACCATTGAACTTGGTCACAAGAATAAAAACATTGGGTTCGCAGTTTTTAAATTTACTGGCATTGCCCGGTTTGCATTGCTGGAAAAGGTCGGCTCCCTGGATCCCCTTACCGCTTCAGAAAGTCTTGAACTGGAAAGAGTAAAACAAAGAGCTGACCTTATTTGTCAAAAAGCCCTGGAACTAAATGTTCAGGTAATGATTGATGCAGAAGAATCGTGGATCCAGAGTGCTATTGACGAAATCACTGAGGAGCTTATGGAGCGATACAACAAGGAGAGGCCCGTTGTATTTCATACTCTTCAGTTATACAGAACCGACAAGCTCTATTACTTAAAAAAACTCACTGCCCTGGCCAGGCAAAAAAAGTTTATGCCCGGATATAAGCTGGTGCGCGGAGCTTACATGGAAAAAGAGCGAAAACGAGCTTCACGAATGGGGTACGCCTCTCCTATTCACCCGGATAAAACTTCCACCGATGCAGCATTTGACGATGCGGTAAGATTCTGTATCGACCATATTGATCAACTGGCTGTTTGTATAGGCTCACATAACGAACTTAGCAACAGCGAGGCAGCTTTCTTAATGGATCTGAATGAGCTGGAAAATGATCATCCGTCCGTTTTCTTTTCGCAACTTATGGGAATGAGCGATCATATCAGCTACAATATGGCCGATAAAGGTTTTAATGTGAGCAAGTATGTGCCCTATGGACCTTTGCGGCTTGCAATGCCCTACCTGATCAGGCGTGCACAGGAAAATACTTCTGTTGCCGGGCAGACCGGACGAGAGCTTTTCCTTATACGGCAGGAAATAATGCGCCGTAAAAAGGAAAGCAGTAGCACTAACCAGAACTAACAAAGCTACGAGATCAGCCAGCAACAAACAGTTTTACATCTTGCTACGTTGTCTTACGGCTTCAAAAATCAGTATTGCAGCAGAAACAGACACATTAAGGGAATCAATCTGACCTGCCATGGGGATCTTTAATTGTTCACGCGAAAACTCATACCACTGGGGTGAAAGTCCGTTGGCCTCAGTGCCAAAAGCCAGTGCCACCGGTTTGGTATAGGAGGCATCGTAATAAGGCATTGTTGCCTGTACCGAAGCAATCATGGTTGAAATGCCCTGTTGCAATGACCATTTAAAAAACTCCTCGCGACTGCACACTGCTACTTTAACTGAAAAAACACACCCCAGACCTGATCGTATGGCATTTGGATTAAAGATATCGGTGTGTTGATCGCAAATGATCAGCCCATCCACTCCGGCTGCATCGGCGGTTCTTAATATGGCCCCAAGATTACCTGGTTTTTCCACTGCTTCAATAACTACCAGCAGAGGCATAGGAGAGAGTTGCAACCGATCAAGCGATGTATCAAACTGCCTTGCAATGGCCAGTATTCCTTCAGCACCTGCACGATAGGCCATTTTATCGTATACCGAAACCGATACGCTTATCAGCTCTTTTGCTCTGCCTATGTTTACGGGATATTCTTTACTTTCCTTGAAATATTCATTACATACAAACAAAGATGTGATTTCAACTCCCGATTGCAATGCCAGTGATACCTCCCGTACCCCCTCAATTACAAATAAGCCATCCTTTTTTCTTTCCGATGCTTTCTGCTGGTATTTTACTACTTTTTTTATCAGGGGATTGCCCAGACTATCAATATATCTTTCTACCATGTTATTTATCTTTTTTTATAACCCTGAATCACTTTCCACTTTCAGCCAATCATCGTGAAGCTAATAATCTGGCCACAAGAAATGCGACAAAATAAAACAGCAACGCAAAAACCATTACAACCCTGAAACCTGCCTCAACAGAAATGAGTGTAGCAAGGGCCGTGGCAATCACAGACATACAACCGTTAATTCCCCATGCCCAGGGGATCTGATCCTTTCGCCCCTGATCCAGCAAACGTATCCCACCCGGGAAAGGCATTCCCATGAAAAATGCCGGCAAAGAGATCAGTATAAACGCAAAAACAACTTTCATAAAAACCGGCAGATTAATAGTACTTATCAACAAAGGTGTCATCAGCAAAGAGTAAACCAGAATTAAAAGGGTTATGAGCAGTGTTGAGGACCGGGCCAGCCACACAGAGTTTTTTATCCGCCCCGACAACAGGCTGCCTGCTCCACTGGCAACCATCATGGTACTGATAACAGCCGATACCGCATACAAAGGATGACCAAAAAACAGGATAAATCGCTGAATAAATATAATTTCAACGAACATATACCCCAACCCCAGGCAACCAAAATAAATGATGGTATAGATCTTTCCCTTGCTCAGGCTTTTTAATCGCAAAAGAGGAAGGATGATCAGTACAATTGCCAGCAGTGCCCCCTGGATCAATGTGATCCAGACAATCAGATATCCCAGCTCAAGAAATGGCAAATCATCTGAGCCCACCTTTTCTGCAATTTCTTTAAAACGTAGTGGTTTAAAAAACCTGTTAAAGTAAGGCTTATCATCAGTTGCCGGTTCAATAAAAAATGGATACCGGTCAAATATTTCAGGGTGTTCAACATTTACAATCTCATCGAGGTGATTAAAAAAATCATCAAATTCCAGGAAGTTGTACACCTCTCTTTCTTCTGCTTTGATCCCAGGCAATAAAACAGGATCGAAAAGCATCCTGCTGCAAAATTCCCTGATTTTCTCTATGGTTTCGTCCTGCATCGGTTGCCTGGAGATCATAAAGGTTATGGTGCCCCAGCTTCTGATTGCCGCCAGGTGATCAACAGGATTATCAATCCCCTTGTTGCGCAGGGTGTGCACAAGTGTTGCAGCAATTTTATAAGTGGTGCGCGGAGGATAATCCATCCAGGACGTAATGCTGATAACCCCGTTATCAGAAAGTTTATCCCACATTTGCTCAAAGGCCTCCACTGTAAGGGTGTAGTTTTCTGTAATGGCATTCAGTCCGGTGGAACCGCCAAAACTTTCCATGCGTGGCAAAATTATGGCATCATAAACAATACCCTTTTGTGCAAACAGAAACTGCCTGCTATCCTGAAAAAAAACCTGCACACGGTCATCATGAAAAAGCAGTGAGGAGTTTTCGGCAAGTTCATTTTTCATAAGTTCTTTTACCGCCTTTACTTCAATGATGGCATGAACATTTTGTGCCCCATTGTAAAGTGCATGGGCAATTGCCGGCCCGGTAGCGGCATCAGGCAGCAATACATTATTTCTTTTTCCGGTAATATAGGCAAGGTTTTCGGTGGTGTAGGTATGGATATTGGTTTCATTGGGCATAAAACGAGGTACCACCCCATAAAACTCACCATTGGAAAAGACATTCTTTTTTACCGGAACATCACCAATAAAACCAAAACTGAGAGATGGGGCATACCTCAAAGCAGGAGACTGAACGACATCTATCCGGCCATGAATATCAGGTTTACTGAGTATGATCTCTGCCTCAGGAAGCAGCATGGTTCTTGACAAGGCTTTGTACTGAGACATGGGCATCTGCCCGGGGTTAACAAACCCAATGATCACCAGAACCAGGCCAGCCACAAGTGCTGAAAGCTGCAACTTTTTCATTTGCTGCCTTTCAAAACATATTACAGCAGCAGATAATGCAATAATCGCGGCAAGGGGCAGGGCATCTATGGCAAAGAACCGGTTCAGGATAATCACAACGATGCCACCCCCCGCACCGGAGCCCAGGAGGTTGGAAAAGTAATATTTGCCGATTTCATCTGAATGTTTGGTAAGTAAAACACCAATGGCCAGTGCACCCAGTAAAAAGGGGATAAAAAAGATAAGGTAGTTGGCAGCCAATATTAAAAACTGCTTTCTTTCAACAAAAAGCACATACACATCAAACTGAAAAAAAGGAAGGCGTGCCAGATAAAAGGAGATCAGCATAAACATACCTGATGTACTCATAAGCAGAGGTACCAACCATGATGAAGCACGCAGCAGTTGCATCCTGTAAAGGGCCAGAGCAGTACCGGCTGCACCGAAACCCAGCATCGCAATGGAAATGATCATATAGGCAAAATGATACCACTGCATAAAGGAGATCAGTTGCATCAGGATAAGCTGGAAAGCAATAATGGAAGCTGAAAAAATTCCCAGTGCAATGATAAGCCTTTGGCTTTTGAATGCTGAAACAGCTTTATTAAGCATAGATGGCTCCTAATTATCAGCAGACGTAAACGGTACAAATCTTACAGGCATAAGACTTCTGGAGGTAATACTCTCTCCTTTCTTTTCTATCAGCATCAATTGTTGCACCCTGAATGGGGAGCCTACCGGAATGATCATTCGCCCACCGTCTTTAAGCTGTTCAATCAATGGGGGTGGAATATGCTCAGCAGCAGCAGTAACCACGATTGCATCAAATGGGGCATGCTCTTCCCAGCCATAGTAACCATCAGCAATTTTCACACTTACGTTATCATACTTTCGCATAAGCAGTTCACCTGCTGTTTTGCCCAGGGGTTCAACTATTTCAATGGTATATACATGGTCAACGATTTCAGCCAGAATGGCAGCCTGGTATCCGGATCCTGTTCCAATTTCAAGCACTTTGAAATCTTTCCTGGGTTTGATGATTTCGGTCATATATGCCACGATGTAAGGCTGAGAGATGGTTTGGCCATATCCAATGGGTAGCGGTCTGTCACTATAAGCAAAGGCTCTCTGATCAGCAGGTACGTAAAGGTGGCGAGGCACAGCTCTCATGGCCCTTAGGGTTGCCCGGTCATTGATCCCTCTCCCTCTGATCTGGGCATCAACCATATGTTGCCTTTGCCTCTCATAATCCTGCGGGAATGCATAATAGACATTTAAGAGCAGCACAAAACTCAGCACCAAACTGACTTTTAATAAAACCGGTTTAATCATCATAGCTTTTGTTTTTAAAACCTGTTATTACCATATCTATCCTGTTTAATGCAGGAACTTGAACAAAAATAGCCAAACCAAAAGAAATTCACAACTTTATGTTTGATGGCAGGCTAAGCAAAATGCAAAAAAATGGTCTTAAGAAGAATTGGATCAAATATTTTTTTTACACTGAACACTGCTCATCTGACAACGTTTTACAGTTGAGATATCTGATTTTACGAATACGGTTTTAACGAAGATTTTGAAACTCCATATATGAACGTTAAAAATGGAAAACCGTTAGAATGTAAGGTGTAGTTTTCGTATTTTTAATGTGTTTAAACTGAAGCCATAAAACCAAACATAACACACACATACAGCGCATAACTGAATCGGATTTCCGGCAGAGCTGTTTTCTGAAAGATCACCATTTCCTGCCGCAATAACAGGATTTTGATTCTGAGCTGTTTTAAAGAGCCTGTAAAATGAATAAATTAATCATCCAAATCACGTTTTTCCTCCTCCTCCCGGTATTGTGTATTGGGGGAAATAATAATGGCTTGTCCAGATTTGTTGCTGCATTGGATAATATCAAGCCCAGACAAAAAGTCTACCTCCATCTTGACAAAGACGAATACTATGCCGGTGACAGGATTTGGTACAAGGCTTATGTAATTTCTGCACAAGACCATAAGCCTGATACGCTTGAAAACACGCTTTATGTGGAAATCATCAGCTCAGATCATCAGCTTTTATCACGAAAAACCCTCTTTGTTGAGCAAGGATACGCCCACGGCGACCTGCAACTGAATGACTCGGTAATTTCAGGAAATTACCTTTTAAGAGCCTACACCAACTGGATGCTCAATTTTAGTGAAGATTTCATTTTTGAACGACAGATCTTTATCCACAACCCCATTGAAAAGAAATTGATTGGGAGAAGCGAAGCACGTAACAACAGGCGAGTCAACAAAGAACTGGAACGCAGAGAAGAACAATATGAATTTCAATTTTTCCCTGAGGGGGGATCATTAAGTCCCGGAATTGAAAATCGCGTTGCTTTTTTTGCCAGCAACAGATTAGGTAAGGGCATAAACATTCAAGGAGAACTAAAGGATTCGCAGGGAAACCATATTGTAAGTTTTGAATCCCTTTTTAATGGCAAAGGGGTGTTTACGTTCATCCCCGAACCAGATCAGGGTTATGTTATCTCAGTTAAATTTCCCACCGGCCGCTCCAGGAACTTTAATATGCGAAATGTAAGAACAGAAGAGTTCAACTTAAGGGTTGATAATTATGCAGAAAGAGTAAGTGTAAAAATCAACAGATCCCCTATCCTTCAAAACCAACAAGGCGAAAACGGCCACCCTTACCTTGTTATACATCGCCGCGGTGCGATCACTGAAATGGTACAGCTTACTAACACCAGCTATCCTTACATTCTGGATATATCAAAAAGCGATCTAAACCCAGGTGTACATGTTGCAACGCTGTTTTCAGGCAATGCAGGTGTTCTGTCAGAAAGATTGTTTTTTGTTGCACCACAAAAGCGGCCAGAATCAGAGATCAGCCTTAAAAGATATTCTGAAGATTTCTATGATCTGCAAATCAGGCTGTCCGAATTTGTAAAAGATACTGCGGCTTATTCTGTTTCTGTAACAGCCTCTCACAGAGGAGGTATCCTTAACAGGCAAAACATTCTCAGCAATATTTATCTTTCTTCAGATATAGTCCACCCTATTCAGAATCCTGCTGAATACATTCAAGGCAATATGGCCATTGATTATGCTGATCTGCTTATGATGGCAACTTCCTGGACAAGACATAGCTGGCAGGAGCTGTTGGAATTTGCTGAGAAAGAAGAACTTAAATTTGAAAAAGATCCGGGATTTTCCGTTTACGGAAACATTAAACCTACCGAACATTCCAGGAAAATCGGACGAACCAATTTTGAAGTTACCCTCATGTGGGGAGAAGAATCAAGAACCAAGATCACTTATACTGATGAGGAAGGAAATTTCAGTTTTGACGGTCTGGAGGAGTTTGGTGAATACGACGCCCGCATTACCCTGGTGGGTCTGCAGGGTAGCACTCCCGAGCACATAGAAATGTTCCCGGGTCATTTTGATGAAGAATCCAGTAACCTGGATTTTGAGTCGCGAAGAATGGTACAGAGAGGTACTGCAGGCTGGAGGTTTCGCAGATCTACAAGATCCCCAAAGTCAGACCGTTTTATTCAACTTCATGATGAGACTAAATCGCCAGGTTATGGCAACCCCGATCAAACTATTTACTTAAGGCCCGAGGATGCAAGGCATAAAACCATGAGAGACATCATTATACGGAATGTTTCAGGGGTAATGGTTGAAGGATACAGCATCATCATAAGGGGAAAAAGCAGTGTGTTTTATACCAATCAACCCCTGATCATGGTAGATGGCATTCAATACAACAGCAGGCAGTTTCTTCAAATGCCGCCAATTGAGATCTCCCATATTGAGGTTTACAAAGGCTCCAGTGCAGCAATTTTTGGTTTGAGAGGGGCCAATGGAGCACTGATAGCCTACACCAGACGAGGACAGAACCCGGAGCGCATCATTTTCAACTATGTGCTTGATGGTTACTATGTCCCCAGAAGTTTTTCCAGCGAAGATGCACGTTTAAGAGAATTGTTTTTTGCTGATGAGAATTACAAACAAACCATTTTCTGGAGACCATACCTCAGACCCAACAACGAAGGCAAGGCCGTATTACGCCTGCCCATTGAGGAAATGCCGCCTTTTATCACGGTGTTACTGGAAGGAATTGACAGTAATGGACAGGTTTATTTTATCCGCAAGGAGTTTGAAACAGCAAGCTACCTGCCCTGATCATTTTATCCCAAGCAAAAAACTAATTGTATCCACTCCATCGGCATAATCCCATGGCATAGGTTTCTGAGACTGCCCGGGCAATACCATTGCGGTTTTGATCTCTTCCGTAAGATCCTTTGCAACAATGCATTGAATTTCCTCTTCATGCAAGGATGCATAAGAGATCAGTTCTTCCTGACTGTCATATTCATCAAAGTATAACACTGCCAATGGTGAAACCAGGCGATCATCTTTTACAATAAGACAAAAACCGATATCGAGGCAATCTACTTTATTTACGAGTATTATGGCTTTCTGGTACTCATAATTGTTGAAAAACTTATGATGATCCTTCAAAAACGACCAGCGCTGAAGTGATGCAATCAATTGCTCAATTTTGTATCCTTTGGGTACCATTAGTTTTGAAACATTGCGGCAACCCATCCCAAAATACTGGAAAATATCGTATGAAAGAGCTTCCAGCTCTGCTGGTGATTCATCACCTGATAAAATAGCCATACTGCTTCGGTTTTTGCGTATGATATGGGGATACCTGCCAAAATAATAATTGAAATAACGTGCAGAATTATTGCTGCCTGTAGCAATAACGGCATCAAACCCTTTTATTATCGACTCTGTGAATACAATGTACTCTTCCATGCGGGGTTCAACCTCCAGCAGCATTGATTTCACAATAGCAGGCAGGTATTTATCCTGAGATGAAAGTTTACCGAGGAATTTATGGCCTGTAAGCAAAACACATAGCATATCATGAAATCCCACAAAAGGGATGTTGCCCGCCATAATCACCGCAATGATTTTTCCCTGTTCTTTATTTTGCTCCTCAATGGAGTATCCGGCCAGCCACTTTTCAAGGATCGTTGGATTGAGCATGGCCCGCACCCCTTCCAGTGCTTTTCTCATATTTTCCGGAGTAAACCAGGCATTCTTATTTGAGGCATCAGTAATTTCAAGGAACAAAGCTTCTTCACCGGCTGTAAGGCCATGGGATGAGGAAGAATTCAAAACTTTATCAATCTTTTGACCCAATGCAATGAATGCATTTTTTCTGTCATCAATACCAATTCTCATATTTTTCAAAATCAGCAAGCAAAACTTTGTTGTTATATTTGTAAATGGGAAATCGATCTTTAAACAATCCTTCCCTGCAATAAAAAAGCAACTGTAAAGTTATGCATTTAGCTGATAAACTTTTTGACGGATCAGTATATTGATGGATTTAAAAACCAATCCAAAGCAATGATAAAGCAAATACTACCAATAATAATCCTGTTCTCCATTTTTAAGGGTACTGCCACATCTGCTACCCCCCCTGACTTCAGGATGCACGAAGACAGCCTGAAACGGATCATGCTGCAGATCATTGAGCCTGAGCATGACTTTGAACGTCTGGCCATAAACCATGATTTCAGGGAATACCTCAGGCAGGTTCTTGAAATGGAAGGCTCTATGGACTATCCTTTCGATTCGTTGCTGATTGTATCAAGACTAACCTCGCCTGATGAAACCTTCAGGATCATAAGCTGGTATGTTCCTCTGGCAGACAGTAACTTTGAATATTTCGGGTTTTTTCAGTCCAGATCATCAAAAAATGAACAACCCCGGCTTTTTATCCTGAAAGACAATGCAAGCAATATAACGGAGCCCATGTTTGAAACCCTTGATCATGAAAACTGGTATGGGGCGTATTATACCGACCTGATCCACAGACGATACAGGGGCACAGATTCTTATATTCTGCTGGGATGGCGGGGAGACAATCCCCTTACCCGCAAAAGGATCATTGAACCCATCAGGGTGATGGGTAAAGGCCGCCCTTCTTTCGGGCAACCTGTATTCAGATATGAAAGGAACAACCACCGAAGGATCATATTTGAATATTCAGCAAAAGTTTCCATGAGTATAGCCTACGAATCGCATGTGGTTGGGCAATCACGCAGACCCCAGGAAGTAATTATATTCGACCGCATGGCCCCTACCCATAGCTTCCTGCGGGGACACTACCAGTTTTATGTTCCTGAGACCAACATTTTTGATGCCTTTGTTTTTGAAGAAGGCAACTGGATCTTTACACCCGATGTTGATGCCAGAGCCCCCCGAAGACAGCCACCACCAAGACCTGTACCTCCACAGGACTTAGATTAGGAGAGCCCTTTTTATGCCCGGAAAACCTCAATAAATCATCAGGGTACACGGGTGCAAAATAATTATTGGGTTTTTCTTCTTACATTGTAATAAATTTCTCATTTTTGCCCTGAATTTCGTACAGTCTTACTGAACGATCCTTGATCATTGTGCCAATCTTTATTAATTTTGGCAAAAACATTATCAATACCCTATTTCAGATACAAGGATGATGTGGTTCTTATTACAACAAGGGATAAAATCATTACACATATCACCCTTAAATTTTACTATTTTATTTACCTAAAAACTACTCAGCAATGAAGAAACATAATTTTAGTGCAGGGCCTTCAATACTGGCCGCAGAAGTGATAGAGAATACTGCCAAAGCAGTTACAGATCTGAACGGGATCGGTCTTTCAGTAATGGAAATTTCGCACCGGGGCAAAGATTTTCAGGCAGTTATGGATGAAACAGTGGCCCTTTTCAGGGAACTGCTTCAGATTCCCGAAGGATACCAGGTACTGTTTCTGGGTGGGGGTGCAAGCATGCAGTTTTGTATGGTGCCCTATAATCTGTTGAATAAAAAGGCTGCATATCTGGAGACAGGCGTATGGGCTAAAAAAGCAGCGAAAGAGGCAAAGTTTTTTGGTGAAGTAAATGTTGTAGCATCCAGCAGCGACAAGAATTTCAATTACATTCCCAAAGGTTTCAGTATTCCTGCTGACGCTGACTATTTCCATATTACCACCAACAATACTATTTACGGAACCGAGATCCTGGAAGATTATGACTCCCCTGTTCCCCTTGTTGCTGATATGTCTTCTGATATCTTCAGCCGCCCGGTAGATATTTCGAAATATGCCCTTATTTATGGTGGTGCGCAGAAAAACCTGGGGCCTGCAGGAGTTACATTCGTGATTGTAAAAGAAGATATTCTGGGTAAAAGCGGAAGACCCATTCCCACCATGCTTGATTACCAAACTCATATAGACAACGGATCAATGTTTAATACACCTCCCTGTCTGCCTATTTATACCTGTATGGAAACCCTCCGCTGGATCAAAAAGCTGGGAGGAGTTGGAAAAATGCAGGAGATCAATCAGGCGAAAGCGAAGATCCTTTATGATGAGATTGACCGCAACGAACTGTTTGTTGGAACCGCCGAAAAAGATTCCCGCTCAGTGATGAATGTATGCTTTGTAATGAATGAAGCATATAAAGAACTTGAGCAGGAGTTCCTTTCTTTTGCATCGTCGCTGGGTATGGTTGGACTGAAAGGACACCGCTCGGTGGGTGGTTTCCGGGCTTCTACCTACAATGCAATGCCAGTTGAAAGTGTTCAGGCTCTTGTAGATGCCATGAAGGAATTTGAGAAAAAGCATAAAAAATAAAAAAGATACGATATGAAAAAGATTCTTGTAGCAACAGAGAAACCTTTTGCACCCGTGGCTGTAGAAGGGATAAAAAAAGTTTTTGATGAGGCAGGATACGAAACCGTTATGCTGGAAAAGTATACAGATGTGGCGGATCTGCTCAAGGCTGTTGAATCAGTTGATGGAATGATCATCCGAAGCGACAATGTTACCGCAGAAGTTGTTGAAGCAGCTAAAAACCTTAAGATTGTAATACGAGCCGGAGCCGGATATGATAATATTGACCTTGCTGCCTGCTCAGCAAAAAATATCGTAGCCATGAACACCCCCGGCCAGAACTCCAACGCCGTAGCCGAACTGGCATTTGCCATGATGCTATACAACAGGCGCAACGGATTTAACGGAACCAGCGGCACCGAACTGCGTGATAAAAGCATCGGGATTCATGCTTATGGTAATGTGGGAAAATTCGTGGCCACCATTGCAAAAGGTTTTGGAATGAGCGTTTACGCTTTTGATCCCTTCGTTAAAAAAGAAGAGATAGAAAAGGACGGTGTAAAAGCGGCTGATACCGTTGAAGAGTTATACAAAAAATGTCAGTTTATTTCTTTGCACATCCCGGCCAACGACAAAACCAAAAAGTCAATCAATTACGAATTGCTGTCATTGCTTCCCAAAGGTGGCACCCTTGTAAATACGGCGCGTAAAGAGGTGATTTGCGAAGAAAGTCTGCTCAGGATCTTTGAAGAACGCAGCGATTTTAATTATTTATCTGATCTGGTGCCTGATTGTAAAAGCGAGATCGAAGAAAAGTATCCCGGCAGATTTATCTTCCCAACCAAAAAAATGGGAGCCCAGACTGCTGAGGCAAATATCAATGCCGGATTGGCTGCCGCAAAGCAGATTGTAGGATTCCTTGAAAAAGGAGACACTACATTCCAGGTAAATAAGTAATCCCCTAAACAAGGGATTTCGTTCAAACAAAACGTTTCCGGTCAGATTGGTTTTACTCTTAAAAAAACGGTAAATACTACAAACCGATATGGTGAAGCAATCTGGCCGGAAATATCTATACCCTTTATAGTTATTCATTCATAAACTATCAAAACACATAAATTACATGGCAACATTAAGACCTTTTAAGGGCCTTCGCCCCCCGAAAGAGATCGTAAAAGACCTTGCATCCAGACCCTATGATGTACTCGATTCACGGGAAGCAAGAGAAGAAGCAGAAGGAAATCCACACAGCTTTCTTCGCGTTGTAAAACCCGAGATTGAACTTCCTGTAGAAACGGACCTTTATTCGCAGCAGGTTTATGACAAAGCGCTTGAGAATTTCAATAAATTCATAGAAAACGGCTGGCTGAAACAGGATGAAACAGCCAACTACTATGTTTATGCCCAAACCTGGGGAGAGAAGATTCAGTATGGTATTGTAGGCTGCGCCGGGGTAGAAGATTACCTGAACAATACCATTAAAAAGCACGAACTTACCCGCCCCGATAAGGAAGAAGACCGTATGAAGCATGTAAGGGTACTCAATGCCAATGCAGAGCCCGTATTCTTCTCTTACCCGGCCGTAAGTGAGATTGATAGAATTGTTGCAGATATTACCAAGGCTGATCCCCTTTATGATTTTATGGCTGATGATGGATTCGGGCATAAATTCTGGGTGATCGACAAGCGCGAAACGGTTGAGAAACTGCAGAAACTATTTGACCAGGTGCCCGCCTTTTATGTAGCTGACGGGCATCATCGCACCGCCGCCGCTGCACTGGTCGGAAATGAGAAAAAGAGTCAAAATCCAGATCACAGAGGTGATGAGGAGTACAACTTTTTTATGGCTGTTCTGTTCCCTGATGATCAACTCACCATTATCGACTACAACAGGGTTGTAAAAGACCTTAACGGATTATCAAAGGAAGAATTTCTGAAAAAGCTGGCTGAAGTATTTGAGATCAGCCCAAAGGGAGAACAGGAATATAAGCCCACCCACCTACACAATTTCAGCATGTACCTTGATGGCCAGTGGTATGAACTTAAGGCCCGCGAAAACACCTATGACGACAGCGATCCCATTGGAGTGCTGGATGTTACCATCCTCTCACATCATGTGCTGGATCATATTATGGGGATCAAAAACCTCAGAACAGATAAGCGAATTGATTTCGTGGGTGGTATCCGTGGTTTGAAAGAACTTAAAAAAAGGGTAGATAGTGGTGAAATGGAGGTAGCATTCGCACTTTACCCTGTTACCATGAAGCAGCTTATTGATATTGCTGATACCGGTAACATCATGCCCCCGAAAACCACATGGTTTGAACCCAAATTACGCAGTGGGCTGGTGGTACACAAACTGGAAGATTAATTTTAAAAAGGTTTTGGTACTTAACGAATAAATTGTATCTTTGCACTCCCGAAAAATATCGGTGTTTTTCGGGAGTATTTTTTAGCATACATTCGAAAATCAATAAATAATAAACAGGCCTGTTTAATCAAACAATTAGAGTAATGAAAAAAGATATCCATCCAGACAATTATCGTCTCGTGATTTTTAAGGATATGTCAAACGACTATTCTTTCCTTACAAGATCTACTGCAACCAGCAAAGAAACTGCTGAATGGGATGACGGAAAAGAATATCCCCTTATTAAACTTGATATTTCGCACACTTCTCACCCTTTCTACACAGGTAAGCAACAGCTTGTGGATACAGCGGGTAGGATTGACAAGTTCAAGTCGAAATACCAGAAGCATTTAAAAAAATAAAAAGTTTAATATTTCGTGTAAAAAAGCCCTTTTTGAAAGGGCTTTTTTTTTAAAAATTTCATACCTTTAGCCCATCATGCAAAAAACGATTGACTAATCTAAATAAAAATACAATGAATTATATTTTGTTCGGAGACCAGACGCGAAATCATTTGCTTCCATTTACATTCACAAGGCCAATCGCAGATATACGAGTTGGGATTCTTACCATCAGGGAAAAGTGGGAAAAGATGCTCAATGCAAAAACCTCCACCCTTACTGAAGAGTATCTTAATGCAAAGTTTCCGCTGGTTAAAGAAGCTGATAACATTCTTATCAATGCCAGCATCCTTCCCAACGAAACCATAATTCGTGAACTGCATGAGCTTTCGCCCAATCAAACCCTTATTACCGGTGAAACCATTATTGCCCTGCGACTCAAAGCTGAAGACATTGAAAAACTGGATTGGGATGTTATTGATTCGGTAACACCCCTTCAAACCAAAGGTACTCCCAGGAAAATTAATTACCTCTGGGATCTGATCTCCATGAACGAAGACCTCCTGCTGTCTGATTTTGAATTAATTACCAAAGGACGAAAAAGCCAACCTATTCCGGAAACGGTTAAATACCTGGCACCAGAAAAGATTTTTATTGAAGAAGGAGCAATCCTGGAGCATATTATTATTAATGCCACTGAAGGACCGGTATACATTGGAAAAGATGCGCATATTATGGACGGCTCCATTATCAGGGGGCCGGTAGCAGTTGGTGAAGGATCAAAAGTGAGGATGGGGGCAAAAATTTATGGATCAACCTCCATTGGACCTCATTGCAAAATAGGAGGCGAAGTAACCAATTCAATATTATTTGGATACTCCAATAAACCACACGACGGCTTCCTGGGGCACAGTGTTATTGGCGAATGGTGCAACCTGGGTGCCGACACCAATACTTCCAACCTTAAAAACAGTTATGAGCCGGTAAGGCTATGGGATTATCAGGAAGAGAGTTTTGTAAAAACAGATCTTCAGTTTTGTGGCACCTTCATGGGCGATCATTCCAAGTGTGGCATCAACACCATGTTTAATACGGGTACTGTTGTTGGCGTTGCCGCACAAATCTTTGGTGCCGGATTCATGAGAAACTTTATCCCCTCCTACTCCTGGGGAAGTGTTTCTGGTTTCTCCGTACACAACATCGACAAATCCATCAATATCGCCAAACGGGTTTATGCACGAAGGAACGTGGAGTTTTCAGAGGTTGACGAGGCTATTCTTCGTCATGTTTACGAACAGACCGTAAGCTACAGAAATATTTAAAACACATTGCTAATAAACAATTAAGGGGCGCTGCCCCTTTTTTTGTCTCTTGCAGTATACTTATTCTATCTAATAGCTATACCGGTTTTAAGACTTTCAAAAAATATCATGCCTGCTATCTCATGTGGCACATTCATTGCCTGTCATACAGGATGCAATTCAGGAAATTCAGAATCACCCGGAAAATATGCACATATTCCCTTCACATTCAGGAAAATAAAACAAATACACCTGATTGTTGGTTAAGATTCTGATTTTAATAACACTGACTTTATTTCATTTTTAGTGACAATTTGACCACTTTTTTTTATGAACAACTTTTTTGATTTATCGGGAATAAAAATATCAGGAATTATGGATGCCGAAACAGAATATATCCCTTTACTATCTCCGGAAGAAGAAGAACAGATGACCGCCGAGGAACTGCCGGAACTTTTGCCCATTTTACCCTTGAAAAATACCGTACTTTTCCCTGGAGTGGTAATTCCCATTACCATTAACCGGGATAAATCCATTAAACTGGTAAAAGAAGTATACAAGAAGGAAAAAATTGTAGGGGTGGTCTCCCAGAAAGATGACAATATTGAAGAGCCTGAATTTACAGACCTCAACAGCATTGGTACGGTGGCATACATACTCAAAACCCTTTCCATGCCCGATGGAAGCACTACTGCCATTATTCAGGGAAAGAAAAGGTTCAAACTGGAGTCTGTAGTAGAAGCAGAACCTTATCTCAGGGCCAGGATCTCCTCCTTTGATAAAGCAGGTGCACCAAAGTCGGACAAGAATTTTAAAGCCCTGATTGCTACGATAAAAGATCTGGCCATACAAATTGTGGACAAATCGCCCCAAATACCCAGCGAGGCGGCATTTGCTCTGAAAAATATTGAAAGTCCAGGTTTCCTTGTAAACTTTATCTCTGCCAATCTTAATATTGATGTTGCCGAAAAACAAAAACTTTTGGAAATCCGCGACATCCAGACCAGGGCAAAGACTGTACTTGGCTATCTTACCAAAGAGTTGCAGGTTGTAGAGTTGAAAAACCAGATCCAGAGCAAGGTGAAGGTTGACATTGACAAACAGCAACGGGATTATATCCTCAACCAGCAGCTTAAAACCATCCAGGAAGAGTTGGGTGGCAGTCCCCACGATCAGCAAATAAAAGACCTGAAGGAGAAAGCCCGCAAGAAAAAGTGGAGCAAACAGGCACAGGAGGTTTTTGAAAAGGAGTCGGCAAAATTGCAACGCATCAATCCAGCGGCCATGGAGTATTCCATTCAGTTAAACTATCTTGAAACACTTATTGAGCTGCCCTGGGGAGAGTTTACTGCTGACAATTTTGACCTTGCCAAGGCACAAAGCATCCTTGAGAGGGATCACTACGGGCTTGAGAAGATCAAAGACCGGATACTCGAATACCTTGCCGTGCTTAAGCTGAAAGGAAACATGAAATCACCCATTTTGTGTTTCGTGGGCCCTCCCGGTGTTGGAAAAACATCGCTGGGCAAGAGCATCGCAGATGCCATTGGCAGAAACTACATCCGAATGTCGCTTGGCGGCATCAGGGATGAAGCAGAAATAAGAGGACACAGAAAAACCTACGTGGGAGCCATGCCTGGAAGAATTATCCAGAACCTGAAGAAGGCCAAAAGTTCCAACCCGGTGTTTGTACTGGATGAAGTGGACAAGGTAGGCCATCACAGCATTAGCGGAGACCCCTCATCAGCATTGCTTGAAGTGCTTGATCCGGAACAAAACGATACGTTCTATGATAATTACCTGGAGGTGGATTACGATCTGTCCAACATTATGTTCATTGCCACGGCCAATACCCTTTCCACCATTCATCCTGCCCTGAAAGACCGTATGGAGGTCATTGATCTGAGCGGATATATCGTGGAGGAAAAGATCGAGATCGCCAAAAGGCATCTTATTCCCCGTCAGCTTAAGGCCCACGGGGTAAAAGGGTCGCAACTGAGCTTCAGCAAATCGGTGCTGGAAAAGATCATCCAGGACTACACCAGGGAGTCAGGAGTAAGAATGCTGGAAAAACAGATTGCCAAAGTGATCCGTAACCGGGCCAAGAAAATTGTTCTGGGAGAGAAAACCGTCAAAACGCTTAAGACCAGCGATCTACAGGAAATCCTGGGAGCACCCTCCTACTCCAGAAATTCTTCCATACTGAAAGATCTGGCTGGAGTGGTAACAGGCCTGGCCTGGACTTTCACGGGAGGTGAGGTACTGTTTGTGGAAGTATCCATTAGCAAAGGCAAAGGCAATCTCACCTTAACGGGCAACCTTGGCGATGTAATGAAAGAGTCTGCTACCATTGCCTACGAATACCTGAAATCAGTAGCCGGAGAGCTTGAGATCGATGCAGCATTGTTCGAGAAATACAATGTGCACATTCATGTTCCTGAGGGGGCAACCCCAAAAGATGGCCCATCTGCAGGGATAACCATGTTTGCCGCACTGGTTTCGGCATTCACCAGAAGAAAGGTAAAACCTGCCATTGCCATGACCGGTGAGATCACTCTGCGTGGAAAAGTTACTCCTGTTGGGGGTATCAAAGAAAAAATCCTTGCAGCAAGAAGGGCAGGAATGAATGATGTGATCCTTTCCATTGAAAACAAAAAGGATGTGGATGAAATCAATCCCATCTACCTGAAAGGGCTTAACTTCCAATACATAGAAGACATGCTGGATGTGGTTGATCTTTCTCTGGAAAAAGACAAAGTAGCAAAACCACTGGTAAACGTAAACTAAAGACTACTGTTTTTTCCTGGATTTTTTGAATGTTTTTCCTTTCTGAGAAATATGCTCTGACCAGGCCTTCTGATTATCGGTCTCATCGCCATCAAGCAGATTCAGCTTTTTAGCAATTTCGCTGTCCTGTCCGGCATCAGTCTGGCCAGTGTCTTTGGGTTTTCTGGCGGATCTTTTACTTTGAGTAACTTCCGGCGCTTGTGATGAATTGTCTTCGGATGAATCTGCAGTTTCCATATCTGAATCAGATTTCTCCGCAGGGGCTGAAGGCTCAACAGGAACCTTCTCCACAGTAGCATCATCCTTCTCAATTCCTTTAAAGAATCCTGTAAAGAAACCTTCTTCATCACTTTGTGTAAATATCAGGTTTAGCAAGGCAGTTGCTTCTTTACCAGATTGCAAAAGGATTCTGATCTCTTTTCCCTTCTCCAGAACCTTCGTTTTTGCAGCACCATCTGCTATTGATACGAATTTTTCATATTCACTTCCATTGGCCAGAAGCATTTTTATATCCTTGTCCTGTACTTCATTCTTCTTATATCCCCAAAGCTTCTCAGCAGCTTTACTGAAGAATACGATTTTTTTGTTGCTGTCTGATCTAACAACAGCTTCATGGCAATCATCCAGCGTAGCAAGCATTTCCTCTTCCCTGGATTTTACTTTTGACAGGTTACGCTCATTCTCTTTTGTCAGATTCTCGATTGCCTGAAGGTTATCTCTTTCTTTTTCGGCCATTGATTCCTGTGTGGCAGATAATTCTTCCATATTCTGCCTCATCTCTTCTTCCTGGGCACGCATTTCTTCGGCTTGCTGCTGCGACTTTTCCAGCAACATGGCAGTTTGCGTATTGATCTTTACACTGGAAATGGTAGAAGCGATGCTTTCGCTGATCTTTTCCACAAACTCCAGTTTGTGCTTTTCAAAAGGTTTGAAGGAGGCAAGCTCAATAACTCCAAACACACGGTCATTAAGTTTAAGAGGCACCAGGAGCAGCGAACCGGGGGTTTCATCTCCCAAACCTGAAGTAATGCGAATATAATCGCTGGGTATTTTGGTCAGATAAATGGGCTCTTTCTCCAGGAAACAGGTGCCTACCAACCCTTCTCCCAGCATTATTTTCTTTTCCAGGTACTTGCGTCGGTCATAGGCAAAGCAGGCGGTAAGTTCCAGAAACTTTTCGGTATCGGGATTGTCATCGTTGAGAATAAAAACTCCGCCCTGGTTTATTTCAAGGTAATCAACCAGATTAACGATAATATCATAGGAGAGCTCCTTCATATTGTCATTGTTCTGCCTGAGAATATCGGCAAACTTGGCCAAACCCTGGGTGGTCCAGCTCCTTTTTTCATCCTCAACCTTTCTGATTTTCTCCTCTTCGTTGGCAGCTTTGAGACTCTGACGCATCTCGAGCAACGAATTCCCCAGCACATCCTTTTCACTGAGAGGTTCAAAGGGATGATCGAAATTATTTTTTCCTATTTCACTGGCAAAGATGGCAGTTTGTTTCAATCCCTCCACCAGCTCATTGACCGATTGGGCCATCTGCCCAACTTCATCTTTGTAAGGATAATGAAAAGTATCAGCAAGGTCACCCTTTCCAAGTTCTCTCACTACCTTTACCAGTCCATGAATAGGGGTGGTTATGGTTTTCATGATAAAAAAGTTGGCCGCTGAAAATGTAATAAGGGTAAATATCAGAGCAATAAGTAAAATACGAAGTGTATTTAAAACGGGTTTATCGATAAACTCTTTTTTCTCAAGGGTGGCAGTTATAAATAAATTAAGGGGGTCAAAAAATGTATGGTACTGGAAGTTGGTGCCGCCGGTAACAGCATCAGTATAAACAACCTCTCCCCTTCTTGATTGGGCCATGCGGGTAAAGAACCCTGCTGATGAAACATTTTGACCCTGTCGCTCCCTGCAGATAAGCACCTGTCCGTCTTCTGATATAACAGAAATAAAGCCTGTATTATACAGTACCCGCCTGCTGATAATACTTTCCAGATCTGATAGTGGCCTGTCTTGCAGAAAATCCAGCAATGTGGTAACCTGCTCCAGTTCATTAGATACCAGCGCCCGGGCATCATTCTTCTGAACATTGGCCCTGTTTACAGCTGCGAATATTGAAATCAGAACAATAGAAATAAGAATGGCCATATTCATACTGATAATGACCCTTGCGCTCAGCCTGATATTCTTGTACCAGGTAGAAACTTTCTTCATATATTACCCCCTTTATAGTTTAACCTAATATTTAAGCCACCAAAAATAAAAAAAAACATGAAGTCATTAACTTTTTTTGTATAAATAATTATCAACGAGCATATGATAATATATGACATTTGCAGATAAAAACTTGATTTTAAGTTTTTTATTTGACAAGAAATTGTGTAATTTTGCAGTCCCAAAAAAAATGGGCCTAATTAACCTTATTGTTTAACCCGGCAACTTTGGTTGCCACAGTATTAATTAATTAAATGTCAGAAGAAAACAAAGACCTCGCAGCTAACACCAACGAAGAAGCTGCAAAAAATCCGGCCGAAGAGAATGTAGAAAACACTCCTGAAACCACAGATGCACCCGAGGCCAAAGCAGAAGAAGCTACAGAAGAGAAGCCAGTTGCAGAAGAGCCCGTAGCAGAAGAGCCCGTAGCAGAGGAGCCTGTAGCAGAAGAAAAGCCAATGGACGAAATCAGGGATGCAGCCGCAGAAGTGGTGGATGAGAAAGTGCAGGAAGCTGTTGAAGCCAATGAATTACCTGAACCTGGCGACTTTGACTGGGATTCAGTAGGCAAAAGGCTGGATAACTATTCTGCTGATGAAAGACAACGTCTGGAGTCACTCTATGATGAAACGTTGAAATCTATTGGTGAAGGTGAAGTAATTGACGGAACGGTAGTTTCTATGAATAACCGGGAAGTAGTTGTAAACATTGGCTTTAAGTCTGATGGTGTTATTCCCGCCGCCGAAGTACGTTACAATCCTGATCTTAAGCATGGCGACCAGATAGAGGTTTATGTAGAGAGCCAGGAAGATACCAGCGGACAGTTGGTACTCTCTCACAAAAAAGCCCGCACGCTTCGTTCATGGGAACGCATCAACAATGCCATGGAGCAGGACGAAATTATCAATGGCTATGTAAAATGCCGTACCAAAGGTGGATTGATCGTAGATGTATTTGGAATCGAGGCCTTCCTGCCCGGCTCACAGATCGACGTAAAACCCATTCGCGACTATGATATTTATGTAGGCAAAACCATGGAATTCAAAGTGGTGAAAATCAACCATGAATACAAGAACGTGGTAGTTTCACACAAAGCTCTTATAGAAGCTGAACTTGAAATCCAGAAAGCCGAAATTATTTCCAAGCTTGAAAAAGGTCAGATTCTCGAAGGTACTGTTAAAAACATTACTTCTTACGGTGTATTTGTTGACCTTGGTGGTGTGGACGGTCTTGTTCACATTACAGATCTTTCATGGGGCCGCATCAACCATCCCGAAGAGATTGTTGAGCTTGACCAGAAGATCAATGTGGTTATCCTTGACTTTGACGACAATAAGAAACGTATTGCTCTTGGTCTCAAGCAGCTTACTCCCCATCCATGGGATTCGCTGGATGCCGAACTCAAAATTGGTGACAAGGTGAAAGGAAAAGTTGTGGTTATTGCTGACTATGGCGCGTTCATCGAGATTGCTCCCGGAGTTGAAGGACTGATCCACGTTTCTGAAATGTCATGGTCGCAGCATCTTCGTACTGCCCAGGATTTCCTGAAGGTGGGTGACGAGATTGAAGCAGTGATCCTTACCCTGGATCGTGAAGAAAGAAAAATGTCATTGGGCATTAAGCAACTCATCCCCGATCCATGGGAGAATATCCATGAGAAGTATCCTTCAAACAGCAAGCATACCGCTACCGTTCGTAACTTTACCAACTTCGGTATTTTTGTTGAGCTGGAAGAAGGCGTTGACGGTCTGATTCACATCAGCGATCTCTCCTGGAGCAAGAAGATCAAGCACCCCGCCGAATTTACCAAAATAGGTGAGAGCATTGAGGTGGTTGTACTTGATGTGGACAAGGAAAACCGTCGGTTGAGCCTTGGCCATAAGCAACTGGAAGAAAACCCATGGGATGTTTTCGAGTCGGTATTTACCCTTGATTCCGTGCACCAGGGAACCATCGTTGGTTCATCTGACAAAGGTGTTATTGTAGCCCTGCCTTATGGAGTAGAAGGATTCGCTCCCACACGTCATATCGTAAAAGAAGACGGTACAACAGCCAAAATGGATGAAACACTCGACTTCAAAGTGATCGAATTCAACAAAGAAAGCAAGAAGATCGTTGTTTCTCATTCAAAGGTTTACCAGGATGTAAAATACCAGGAAAAAGCAGCTGCCAGTGCCGAGAAGAAGGCACAGGATACCTCTACAAAGAGAGCTGTGAAGAAGATCAAGGATACCATGGAGAAAACTACTCTGGGTGATCTTGATGTGCTGGCCAACCTGAAAAGTAACCTGGAAAAGTCAGAAAAGTCTGACAAACCTGCAAAGAAAGCTGTAAAAGAAGAAAAAGCAGATGAAAAACCCGCAGAAAAAGCTGAGGTAAAAGCCAAGGAAGAGGCTGTAGAAGCTCCTGCCGCTAAGGAAGAACCTGAAGCAAAGGAAGAACCTGAAGCAAGCAAGGAAAAGGCTGTGGAAGAAAAGCCTGAAACAAAGAAGGAAGAAACTGTGGAAGAAAAGCCTGAAGCAAAAAAGGAAGAAGCTCCCAAAGCTGAAGAAGCTGAAGCTGAAGTAAAGGAAGAGAAGAAAGCTGAAAAGAAGAAGAAGGCTGACGCTGACAAAGCAGAAGGTGATGAGAAGGACGAAGCATCTGCAGATGAGAAAAAAGACTAAGGTTTAGCCTGGTCTTTACCCGACCTTTGGTTTATAAAACCAAATCTTAAAAAAACACCGTGATCGATTTGATTACGGTGTTTTTTTATTAGGCAACATTTATTTTGAAACTTCGTGCGTTTCCATAATAACATATAAGACAGTTTCATAAAAATAAGTGCTACATAAATCCTTTTCTCAATGCGCCGGAAATACCTGTTGACATACAATTAAGATATCCGTCCGGCGCAATATACTCCTGCTTCTCCCAATTCTACTAAGGTTAAATAAGCCATAATAAGGTTTACAATAATAACGCTCAACTTGTTAATCAATACAATCATTGCGGCATTGGAAGTTTACTGGAAATAAAGAAGGGAGTGGGGATATTCATCTAACAATCTTTTCAAAAAGAAAAGGGTTAGTTTTTTAAAGGCAGAAAGAATTGTAGGTTTCCTTTGCCTCTTCGTGGCCAAGTTCTGCAGCTTCTCTGAGGTCATTGCAGGCACTTCGCTGGTTGTTCATAAGGGCATGCAGAGACGCCCGGTTAAAAAACAGTTCCGCTGAAGGCTCAAGCCTTATGGCCTCATTGAAGTCCTGAAGTGCTTCGTTGTACTGCCCGGTTTCCATAAACATGATCCCTCGCCGTGAATAGGCAAGCACACTCCGGGGGTTGTTGCGCAGAAT
>SLIL01000190.1 GCA_007135645.1 Bacteroidales bacterium | reverse complement strand
TCCTGTCGAGCAAACTGAATTGTCTGAAAAGTTTTAAATATTCCATTTAGTGTTTACCGTTTCTTCTTCACATTCAAATAACAAAGCTGCATTTTTTATGCATTGCTTTTAACAACAAATGCAAAACAAAGATAATCCAAATACTATATATGTTTAATAGCTTTAAAATCATCTTGCCCATTAGCCTCTTAAACAAAATTATCCATTTCTATAGACTCAGATTTGTTTCACCACCCATCGCACTCCAAAACCAACTACCAGCAAAATGACCCCTGAAACAATAACCTCCCAGGGCAAAGAAACGGACATGGCCAGGCAGCCTGCCAGTCCCAGCCAGGGAATGGCCCGGCTGTAGAGTTGTTCGGTGAGGGGCTGCTTCATGGCGGCCAGATTGGTGATGCTGTAATACAGCAGGATGGTAAAGGTGGCCGAGCGCACCACGAACTCAAAGGAACCCAGCAGCGTGATGGCCAGTATGACCCCACTGGTAAAGAGGATGCCCAGGTGGGGTACAGAGGTGCTTGGATGTATCTTTTCAAAAAAAGCAGGCAAATCGTTGCGCCTGCCCATGGCCAGCAGCATACGGCTGATGCCCAGTATCTGGCTGAGCAATACGCCCAGCATGGCTGTTGCTGCACCCAGGGTAACGACCAGCACAATACTGGGTGTAGTCATTTTTCCGGCTGCCATTTGCAGGGGCGAACGGCTTTCTGCCATGCCCCCTGCCCCTATCACTCCCACTGCCACAAAGGAAACAGCAGCATACAGCACAATGGCTGTAAGGATGGTGATGATGACTGCACGGGGTATAGTTTTTTCTGGCTCCACCACCTCCTCGGCCAGGGTGGCAATACGCGCATACCCGGTAAAGGCAAAGAACAGGATGGCTGATGCCTCTGCAATGCCCAATGTACCGAAAGGTGTAAAGGGCGTAAAATTTCCCCTTTCCACCGAACCCAGCCCGCTAAACACAAAGTAAACCAATGAAAGCAGTGTGATCAGTACGATGGCCACATTCACTGTGCCGGCCTTTTTTATGCCCAGCAGATTGGCAATGGTGAGCAGCACAATGGCTGCTACAGAATACACCATGGGCGAAAACGCAGGCACAAGCTGATGGAAATAGCTCCCGAAACCAATGGCCACAATGCCTGCTGCCGAAAGCTTACTCAACAGAAACATCCACCCTGCTGAAAACCCCATTGCTGGATTGAGCAGCCGGTAACCATATTCATAGGTACCCCCCGACTGGGGATATACCGCCGCCAGTTGCGCCGAACTCAGCCCGTTGAAGGATGCTACAGCACCGGCTATCATTAGTCCAATGAGAAATGCAGGGCCGGCTACTCCTGCGGCAACACCGGTCACCACAAATATGCCGGCACCTATAATCGCACCAAGCCCCACGCCTACGGCATCTTTGAGTCCGAGGACGCGTTGAAGGTTGTTTTGAGGTTGTATCATCAGAAGAAATCGTTTTAGTTTTATAATTCATTTTCGGGGTGAAAGCCCAGTTCAGTTTTGCCAAAATATCAATACGCCGGGATTGATTGTGGCCATTTTTTCCATAATGGTTACCCCCAGAAACGCCAGGCGATAATCATCACAAAAAATATCCCCCCATAAACAAACGGAATCAGATAATTCCCCATGCTGTTGCTTTCCTGATGGAACTTTTGGTTCAATGCCCGAACCACCCTGATGCTGAGCCAGATTCCCAACGCAAAGACTATCACCAGCAAGAGGGTTACCAGGGCATTGAGCCAGAAGGGATTAGTTTGCAATTGAATTTCCCCGGCGTTAATCTTTTGTGCTGTATCCAAACCCACCATGTCAGTAAAAGCATATTCAAAATAAGGAATGCGCGAAACCGATTTGATGATGGACTTGCTCACATGAGCTGCCGCAATGATGGGGATGAAAGCGATGCCATAGCTCAGAAAATACTCCTTGAGCTTCATGCTTCCTCCTGCCATCCGTAAGCTGAGCCAGGGCAGGTACCAAATAACCAGCGGAACGGCCACAAATAGCACCAGGCTACGCACCAGTCCGATAAGAATACTGCTGGTAATTCCCAGATAGCCAATAACAAGATTGGGAAGATATACCAGGTAATTATTGGTAACGTTCCATTCCGACCAAATCTGTGAAATAATAAAACCCGAAACCACCAGCACGAAAATCATTTCGGAGGTTTTCAGCAGTTTGAGCTGCATCAGGTCGCTGGCAAAACCAATACGACGATAACCGGGATTGGGCCTTTCGGGGATGGGGTTTGACTGGTAGGTTCCACATGTTTTCAGGCAGCCGGCGCAAAGAATACAATCGTTGTTGTCATTAACATGGGCCGGATACAAATCCACTCCGCAGCTTTTGTAATTTTGTTGGTAATGGTACTTTTTGTGAATACAGGATTTGTCCTTACAGCTATCGCACACACCCTTTGATTTTACCCGCCATCCAAAAATGGCCAACCGTGAGTACAATCCCAGCAAATAGCCCACCGGGCAAACATATCGGCAAAAAGCATTCTTCTCATAAAAGCCGCCTATGACAATGGAAACCACCACGATAGAAAGCATATAAACCGACATGTAAAAGGGGTTTTGGTGAATGGCCAGCCCCTGCATGCCAACAAAAAGGATGATAATGTAAAAAATGGTAATCCCCCATCCCGAAAGCAGCCATGCCGGGCGTTTGCGCCTGAGTCCGATTCTGGAAAAGAAAGCGGTGACCACCTCTACCGGACAAACCATGCACCACACACGGCCAAAAACCACCGCCAGCACCACAATAGCAGGCCACCAGTACGACCATACAATCAGGTTACCCAGGTTGGTATTGCGCAACTGCCTGATGAGCGCGGCATCGGTGGTGTACACCATAAAACCAATTACAATAAATGCAACGTAGGCAACGAGGGAGATATATTTCAGAGATACAGGAAAATACCACCTGGCAAGAAGTCGGTTCATCAATTTTTTTGGTTTTTGTATCGGTTAAACATGAAAGCATCCAGCGAGTATTTGCCGGCACCATAAATGATAAGGTAAATGGACAGCATGGTCATGGCAAAGTCAGTGCGGGATGCGTGGGCCATAACCCAGAAACCCTCTTCCATGAGGATGGGGATTTTGGTGGATGCGATAGCGGTGAACATGATGATGAGTATAGGAATGGAGGAAAGGCGCACCACAAAGCCTGCCAGAACCAAAATACCGCAAAGGATTTCAAAGGTGGCCACAAAATAGGCGAGGAATTCATAGTTTTCGAAGCCGATCCGTTCAAAGCGTCCCGCGCCCACCACCTCGGGCATGATGTATTTCTGGATCCCCTCTGAGAGAAAAACCAGCCCTAGCACGAGTCTGGGAATAAGGGATTTTTTGTCTGGTTGAATGTGAATGATACGGTAAAATAGTTCTTTTATTTTTCCCATGTTTCGTTGTTTTTAAGTTATAACATCATTTGCTCTCTACTCCAATCGAGTGCTGTAACTTTTCCTGTACCTGTCAGAGGCTTTTCCCCTGTTTTGGTAAACCAGATACCAACTTTTCACAAAGCATCAACGCTTTAATTTACAAAATAACAGCCAATGCAAACATACAAAGTCAAACAACACAATGCAAATATAGCCCTTACTGCTGCAGGAACTGTGGTAATAATGGACAGATAAATGGTATTATTGAAAATATTTATTCCGGAATTGCTGGGGTGTAACACCTTCATACTTTTTAAAAAACTTCACAAAGTTGGAAGTGTCTGAAAAAAAGAGCAAGTCAGCTATTTCATTGATAGAATAATCGGTATGTAGGATATAACGTTTTGCTTCCAGCATCATTTGGCTATGAATGAGTTCACTGGCACTCCTATCTATTTGACGCCGGCATATGGCATTGAGGTTTTGCGGGGTCATGTTCAAAGCATCGGCAAACTGATGCACCTTTCTCATACGCGGACACTCCTTTGCCAAAAGTTGTTGAAATCTATCAATGGGGCCGGGATACTGCAACGAGGTATCGGGCTTTGTCTCCGATAATTGTAAAAGCCGCCCCACCAATACCTTTACCAATCCATGATATATCTCCCTGGAGTAAGTGGTGTTTTTTTGGTACTCTTGCTCCAATTCATACAACATACTGAAAAAGACCTCACCGCCATCCAGCTTGATACGTGTTTTTTCAGACAGGCGTCTGATTAATTCAATAAGGATACTCTCTTTTACTGCATCAAATTCGTTCTCCTTAAAGAGCAGAACATATCCTTTAGGGATGGATGTAAACTGCCAGAAATGCAACTGCCCAGGTTTTAGAAAATAGAAATCAGGAGTCTCTACAACGTATCTTTCAGTTTCGATGGTGTGAAACCCTTCTCCCTCCTCCAGAAATATGAGTTCGTAATACTCGTCGTGCTTGTGGGGATGTGTCTTCTTGATCTTTTCCTTAAAGCGTGAGATTTTAAAGCGCTGGCCGTTATCCAGTTTGTTTTTTACATCGATCCGCTTGTTGTTCATGCTACAAATTTAATATACCAGCCCATATCAGGCTGAAAAAACCTCCAACGGTTTTGCTATGAAACCACACTGTCATATCAATAATTTCATGACAGCCCAGCTAATTCTACTTTGACACATCTTTAACTTTAAGATAATTTAAGATTTTGGGAGCATTGAATTCTTTGCTTTTTCTACGAAGTTTTCCATTGCTGAATATTTGCCATTGTCAGGTTTTACTGTGAATTGAAGTACCTCCTGCTGTCTCACTTGGGTAAAGTAGATACTCTCGGTAATAACCTCTCCCAGGATAGCAACAGTCGGATATAGTTTTCATCTGTCTATAATTTGTTTTTTAATGGTCAGATGGAACATCCTGAATAGTCATCCTCGCGTGTGTTAAAGGACTTATCATGGATGTTTCATCTGTTTATAATTTTATTAAATAGGTCAGATGGAGCTCGCCAACAATAACTAACACAAGTATTTTGAAGTTGTTGCGAAAAAATAATCATCCGCGTGTGTGTCAAAGTTTTTGTCATGGCTCGGTTCATCTCTTTAAAGATCTTCCTGCCATTTTTATTTTTCCATATAAATATTGCCCAACAAAGGTTTTGCCCCAAATTTTCCGACTTTATAGGAATTGATAAACGACAATTCTTTTAGATGACTGAAATCTGCCATGGAATATAGATCAGTCGCCTCATCTTTTTCAATTTCCTACCCCTCCCCTTCCAGATTCTTTTTATACTCCTCTACCACAACCTGGGCCTGCTCAAGATCGGCACTGGAGACGGTAACCTTTACCATCCCCACGCCTCCGGCATTGTCCCAGGGCAGGTTAAGGGTCCCGGTGATCTCATCCTGCAGATAAGCATCAATACCGGCATTTTCAAGCAGATTTACCACCATCTGCGCCTGAAAGATCATCCCCCTGAAAATTTCAACGGAACGGATCTGGTTTTCTTTGGTCATGACAAAATTCTTTTGTTTATGTTGAAGTTTTTCTAATAAAAACTAATGCACCCATAATCCTTCCTTTTCAGCAACTTATTCACCTCATCCACTGAAAAGTACTCAGGATCAAACTCTCCACCCAGCCATTTAAGATAGTTCCCATGTTCTTCATGTTTGGGGTCTGCTAAAATATTCAACAGATCTTCGTAACCATATGTCCCACCACAATCTTCGGGAGGACAGTTTCTTTTCCCATCGAGGCATACAGGCATTTTTTGGCCCCTGGTGTTTTCTGTGATCTTTTCCAGCAGGATGATGTGCTCCCACGAATCCCCAAAATCATATTCATAGATCATCGCATCGTTTTCTTTTTTAAGCAATCCGGAAACTTTTCTTCTTTTATAGTCCACATTGTTCATTTCATCCCATGTCCAGTCATCTTCCATTTTTTGCAAATAATACGTATCATTTTTCACAAACTGGTGCAAATGAGAATTGGTCCAACCCATTGCCGATTGTATTACCTTATGAAAATCTGAGAGAAGCATGTCAGAGGGAATAATTACCCTGCGCCAGATAGATGGAGTGACTTCAACAAGCTGGATTTTGATTTGATACAGTTTACTCATAGTGCAATTTTTTTACATTTACATTTATCCTTAAAACGCTGATAATCTCTGCTACAGTCCCACTTCCAAATTCTTTGGATCGCGTGGCTTCGTTTTGGCCATTCGCCACAGTTGCTATTTATTCATAAGATTGTATAGCCCGGTAAAAATATAACAAACAGGGAAGAAACTGAAATTTCTTTTTGTGAATTTTTCAAGATAAACAAGCTTAGGTGTATTTTTGCACTGCAAGGCTTTCATTCTACTTTGAAAGTTTAGGGTTTTTAGGTGCAACCGCTAAAAACCCTTAATGACAGGCTGGTTGCTGAAGGGCCATCAGAGACTGTTTCGAATCAATACAATGGATGTCCGGAAACGCACATTTTTTTTACATTTTTTGGTTATTCTTTACTCCAACTGAAGCAAAAGAAAGCCCTTATATCACTATCTGTCAATCTATAACAGCTATTGGAGTAAATTTTGATGAAATGTTAAAATAAAAGATTTAACCCCAATTGGCCATGATAAAAAGCTACCTGATCAGTGCTATCCGGAATTTCAGACGTCAAAAACTCAGCACGGTCATCAACATATCAGGTTTGTCAGCAGGGTTATGCTGTGCCTTGCTGATAGCCTTGTATGCCATTGATGAATTTAGCTACGACCGGTTTCATGATGATGCGGCCAACATTTACAGGTTTAA
The DNA here is from genome assembly GCA_007135645.1 of Bacteroidales bacterium. Taxonomy (GTDB): domain Bacteria; phylum Bacteroidota; class Bacteroidia; order Bacteroidales; family UBA7960; genus SKVR01. Next base: position 5,329 of record SLIL01000190.1, on the reverse strand, counting down.
GAGCCAGTTTGGGATACAAACGGAAGCTGTCCCATTGGGCCCATACCTGCTCAGGGATTACCTGGTAAGCGATATCCCTGAGATAAAGTCTGTAGTGCGCCTGAGGCCTGAGAGAGGAGAAGATTTCTGGATACGCTACAAGGAGAGAAATATTGTTGAAAAGGGCTTTATCCTGGCCGATTCCAACTTTTTTTCATTTTTTTCTTTCCCATTGGCAGAGGGACACCCCGAAGAAGTATTGCGCAAACCCAACTCACTGGTAATAAGTCGGTCATCGGCTTTACGATATTTTGGTAATGCCGACCCTATTGGGCAGGTGCTGTATGTACATGGCCAATATCCGGCAATTGTAACAGGAGTAATGGAAGATTTTCCTGCCAACAGTCATTTCAGCGCTTCCATGATAGCAAACTTTGAACTGGCAAGAATCTACGCCCCTTCCTTTATATTTGAAAACTGGGGCAGCTTAAGCTGCAATTATTACATCAAGCTGGAGGACCATACTGATCCGGATATTGTAAGAGAAAAGATCATGCAACTTCTGGAGGAGATCATACCCCACATGACAGACATGCTGAGCATTTACATTCAACCCTTGCTGGATGTAAGGTTGCATTCAGCAAACGTGGCATGGGATATCGGGAACCAGGGCAACATCACCATACTTCAAAGCCTGATAGCCATAGCACTGGTAATCATTCTGCTCGCATCGGTGAATTACGTGAATCTTTATACTGCACAAACCACCAGGAGAAAAAAAGAAGTAGGGATCAGAAAGGTGCTGGGAGCCCGGAAAAGTACTATTTTCTGGCAAAGTATGGCAGAATCCTTTGTCTCGGTATTGATCTCTTTTTTCATTGCCACTGGAATAACAGAATTGCTTTTGCCTTATGCCAATGACCTGAGCGGCAAAACGTTAACCCTGATCAGTCTTTTTACTCCTCCTTACCTCTTCTGGCTAATGGCATTTCTGCTGTTCATCGCATTTTTGTCGGGCTTCTATCCGGCCATGGTGGTGGGAAGTTTCACACCTGCAGATATTTTCAGGGGAAGTAACCCTGCTTCGGCAAAAAGCAGTCTTTGGAGAAAAATTCTAAACCTCAGGATCAGACAGGTGCTAATCATTTTTCAATTCGCATGTGCCATAGTACTTATCATCCTTAGCTTATCCATCAACAGGCAGATCAACTATTTATTCTCAAAGGATTATGGCTATGAAGCTGAAGGGCTTATTGTAGTAAGCAACCCTGACGACCATAACCGGCACATGCGGTTTTCTCAATTAAAGAACCATCTGGAGCCCTATCATGAGATTGAACTTGTTGCTGCCGGAGAGAATATACCTTCCAACCGGCATGGAAATTTCACCTATATCAGATTCACAGGGCAAGAAAACGAAGTGCAAACGGGCAACATGAATGTTAGCTATGACTATCTGGAGGTGCTGGGAGCAAAACTCATTGCCGGCAGATTTTTTAACCGGGAATATGGCAGGGAAAGATCAGGTATCATCATTAACCGGACCACAGCCAGCAACCTGGGGTTTACCCCTGAAGAGCTTGTTAATAAAACCGTTACCAGCCATATGACAAATGAGCCCCTCCGCATTATCGGAGTGGTGGAAGATATTCATTTCTTTTCGTTGCACGAACCAAGCCCCCCAATGATGTTTCTTCTTTTTGATGAACCATCACCCTACAGCCATATATTGATCAGGGCCGAACAGCACAACATGATCCGGGCACTGGAGCTGACAGAACAATTCTGGAAGCAGGAGTTTTCAACATTTCCGTTCGTTTCCCATATCCTGAGGGACAAACACAGAGGCCTCTACAGCAAGGAAGAACAGACGCGCGAACTGATCATCGTATTTATGATTGTGGCAATGATAATATCTTTACTGGGTCTGTTTGCACTTGCTTCCTATATCATGGCATCCAGGATAAAGGAGATTGCAGTGAGAAAGGTTATGGGAGCCAGGCAGGTTCAGATACTTTATATGCTCATGAAAGAATTCAGTTTCCTTGTGCTCATCAGCATGATTATTTCCTGGCCCCTGGCCTGGACAGCCGTAAATCGCTGGCTGGAAAGCTTTGCATACCGGCAGGAAATTGCATATTCCTATTTTATCATTGCCCCGGCCATGGTTTTGCTGGCCTCATGGCTTACCGTTTCATACCATGCCCATCGTACCGCAAGAATAAATGCTGCCGAAGCCTTGAAGTATGAGTGATGGTGACAGAGTGGTCTTCATCCAGGACTGTTAATCTTCCTGGCCGTCGATCTCACCCAAAACCCGCTTGCTAACCCCCTGGATTATTTATTCAGATAATCCTCAACTTTTTCAGCCAATATAATGTGTTAAAAAGTATTTTAGATTTGTAAAAATAAAAGAAACAGGGTAAAAACTGAAATTTCTTTTCGTTTTTAAGGAATAATTCCTGCCCAACTTTTAAGCTTAGCTAATAATAAACTTTATTTATGAAAACCAGTTGGGCATTTTCGAACACAAATGCGGTCATTGGCTGTCCGCAACCGCACAGCAAGCAGCTTTCAATGCTAAAAAAAATTAGGTAACAGTGTGTATATCTGTTCACTACAGTAAATTGCATGGTATTTGGTAATTATTTTTTAAAAAAATAGTATCTGAATTTAATCGTTTACAGAGCATGTTTACCACCTATTTTGTTACTGCACTTCGTAGCCTTCTAAAAGGCAAGCTGTATTCAGCAATCAACATTCTGGGCCTCTCCCTGGGCCTTTCTGCTGCTATTATGATCCTGCTGTATGTGCAGCATGAACTTTCGGCCGACAGGCACCATGAGCACTTCGATGAGCTGTATCGTGTTGGGATTGAGATTGGTATCGGCGGCCCGCCCGTTATAGCAGCTGTGAGCCCTTATCCTGCCGGCCCTGCCCTGAAAGATTTTTTCCCTGAGATAACCGACTTTGTGCGGTTTGGTTCGCTGGATATGATGCTAAGCGATGCTTTGGTAGAATACAATGACAATTCCCTTTACGAACAAGGGATCCTGCTGGTGGATTCCAACTTTTTTGATTTGTTTACCCATCCGGTGGTTTATGGCGACCCCGAAGCGGCCCTGAGGCATAACGATGTGGCTGTGCTCACCAGGAGTTCAGCCCAACGCATTTTCGGCCCGGGCAATCCGGTGGGCAAGCAATTCCGGCTGGCCCAGGAATACAACATTGAGGTGGGCGCGGTGATTGAGGATATCCCCGACAATTCGCACCTTAAGTTCCGCATGCTCCTGTTCTGGAATTCTCTTAATCAGCTAACAGCAGCTACAATGTCTTCCAGCTCCTTCTTTGACAACAACGTTTTTACCTATCTGCGGTCCGGCAGCGACCTCAACACCCCGGAGATGCAGCAAAAGCTTGAAGCCTTTATCGAAGAGCGTGTGCTGGCCAGCGAACCCATTGGGGATATTGATCTGGTGTACAGGCTGAATTTTCGCCCGGCAAGCGACCTGTATTTCATCAAAAACGAATTGTATGAGCCGGCAAATCCGGAAAAAATCCCCGCCAAGGGAAACCGCATGTTTGTATTTGTGTTTGTTACCGTGGCTGTTTTGCTCACAGTTATTGCATCGATCAACTATATGAACATGGCTGTGGCCCGCTCGGGCAGGCGTGCAAAAGAGGTGGGCGTGCGCAAGGTACTGGGGGCCGACAAGGGCAGCCTTATCTGGCAGTTTTTGTCAGAATCCACCATCACCGTGGTGCTTGCCCTGCTGATCGCACTGCTCTGGGTGGAGCTGCTGTTGCCGGTAGTCAATCATTTGCTGATGAAAGACCTGGCGTTCAGCCTGCTCTTCTCTGACTGGAGGATCATCGGGCTTGTACTTCTGCTGACCCTGATCACGGGATTGCTTTCGGGAAGTTACCCGGCCTTTTATCTTTCGCATTTTCGTCCTTCCGAAGTATTGAAATCTCAGGTGGCCTTGTCAGACCGAAACCTGCTCATACGCAAAGTGCTGGTAGGCCTGCAGTTTACCATTTCGGTTTTTATGATCATTGCCACTTTTGTGGTGATGCAGCAACTTTCGTACATGCGCAACAAAGATCTGGGTTATACCACAGAAAATATGATGGTATTAAATGTGTCTGACCTGCCTGAAGAGAGGCGCATAAGCTTTCAGCGCGCTGTGGATCAGCTTGCGGGGGTGGAAAAGACCAGCCTTGCATTCAGTATTCCGGGCCCGGGATCCATATTGCCCAACTGGGGACTCAACGTAGAAACCCGGGACGGTTTCATGGAACGAATGCTTCCTTTGTATCTGGTGGATGCACACTTCCGTGACGTTTATGGATTACAGCTGACCCAGGGCAGATTTTATGACCCTGACCTGCCCACCGACCTGAAGGATGCCGTAGTAGTCAATGAAGCAGCAGTGAGGCTGTTTGAATGGGAGAACCCCATCGGTATGCGGATCAGCAGGGCCGGCAGAAATGAATACAAGCGCGTGGTTGGGGTTGTACGCAATTTTCATGTTTCTTCGCTTGAAAGCGAAATTGTACCCCTGGTGATGCTGGGAGAGGAAAGCGGTTCTTTTCTCCATGTCCGATTATCACCCGGGCCTGTCCGTGAGAGGATTTCGGCGATACAGGCAGTATGGCAGGAAACAGCCGGCATGCTTCCCCTGCGCTATGATTTTCTGGAAGACCGGCACCAGATGGCGTATCTGACCCAGGAAAACCTGGGACGCCTGTTTGGGCTGTTTGCCCTGCTATGTATTTTCCTTTCCCTCATGGGGCTTTTTGGCCTGTCGGGTTTCTCAGCAGAACAGAAAACCAAGGAGATCGGTATCAGGGTTGTCCATGGCGCCACTTTAATGAATATCCTTGGGCTGCTGTACAAAGATTACGGGAAACTGATGCTGCTGGCCATCGTGATCGCATCAGGGGCTGCCCTCTATTTCCTGGAAAGCTGGCTGGCACAGTTTGCCTTCAGGATCGACATGGGTATCCTTCCTTTTGTAACAGCCGCCCTCATCGCCATTACTGTATCCCTTGCCACTGTTGGGTACCATGCAAGGCGAACCATCCGTCAAAACCCTGTGGATTCACTCAGGCATGAATAGGTTAAAGTGAACAAAACTTAAAATATTGCAGTGGGAAATGGATATTTGTTATAGTGGTCGGACGGACTTGAAGCCGTCTGACCACTTGCCCATCAACCGATAAACTCATTCCCTGATCGCTGGTCACCCCGGAGATTTTCTCTTCACTGGTAAAGTACCCTGTAAAACTATAACTCTAACCTTTCCGCACGTTTATGAATCAATTCCTTGTAAGATTCTTTAAAATC
>SLIL01000026.1 GCA_007135645.1 Bacteroidales bacterium | reverse complement strand
TCTATCAAAAACGTTTTAGGCTGTTTTCATCAATCTTTCACCAATCAAACACATTCTAATGAAGTTAAGACATTTATTGCTTGCCTTGTTTTTGCCCCTTTGGGCCTGCCAGCAGGAGGCTACACCTGAAAGAGAATTAAAGGATCTTACCCACTATGTAGATCCCATGATCGGAACCGATGCCCACGGGCATACATTTCCAGGGCCCACCAGCCCCTTTGGAATGGTGCAGCTGAGTCCCGATACCGGCATTGAAGGGTGGGACTGGTGCAGTGGTTATCACTATTCCGACAGTTCCATTATTGGTTTTTCGCATCTGCACCTGAGTGGCACCGGCGGTGCCGACCTGGGCGATATTATGATCATGCCCTTTACCGGAACCCGCCATTGGTTTTCAGGCACTAAAGAAGACCCTGACTCCGGATACAGGTCGCGTTTTTCTCATGATATAGAAGAAGCCACAGCAGGGTATTATTCTGTTTTGCTTAAAGACTACCAGATTGAGGCTGAACTCACCGTTACGCCCCGCACGGGCATTCATCGATACCGTTTTCTGGAAGATGATGTGGCTTCGGTAATTATTGATCTCAAGCACGGTATTTCGAGCCAGCCAAGAGCTTGCTACCTGGAGATCACCGGAGAGAATGAGATCCGTGGACTCAGGGCTTCACAGGGCTGGGCTGCCGATCAGCAGGTCTATTTTGTGGCACGGTTCTCTCACCCCATTGTCAGTCATGAGTTTATGAAAGATGATGAAGTGGTGGGAAGTCAGTCGCAAAGGGTAGAAGGAAGAAGCGTCAAGGCGATCCTGGATTTCGGACAACTGAGCGACCGTGAGCTAATGGTTAAAGTAGGAATTTCGGCCGTGGATGAAGCGGGGGCTTTGAAAAATCTGGAGGCAGAAGCTACCCACTGGTCCTTTGAGACCTACCTGGAAGAAGTGCAAAAGCAATGGAACAAGCATCTCAACAAGATAACCATCAAAGGGGCCACCCTGGAGCAGAAACGGATCTTTTACACAGCCATGTACCATGCCCAGATCGCCCCGGCACTCTTTACAGATGTGGACGGCCGGTATCGCGGGATGGACAAAAATATTCATACCGTAAAAGACCATAATGTATATACCATTTTTTCGCTCTGGGATACATTCAGGGCTGTGCATCCCCTTTTTACGATCATTGCCCCCGAAAAAAACATGGAGTTCATCAACACCATGCTGCTGCAATACCAGCAGCACGGTCTGTTGCCTGTGTGGGAGCTTATGGCCAATGAAACCGGCACCATGATCGGCTATCATTCCATACCGGTTATCTGGGATGCCTATCAGAAAGGGCACCGTGATTTTGATGTGGAGCTGGCCTTTGAGGCCATGAAAAAATCGGCCATGCAGGATCATCTGGGCCTGGCCGACTACAGAAACCTGGGTTTTATCCCCTTCGAAAGGGAGGGCAATGCGGTATCCAAAACCGTTGAATATGCCTACGACGACTGGTGTATAGCACAAATGGCCAAAAGCCTTGGGCGTATGGATGATTATGAGACCTTTATTCACCGGGCGCAGAACTACCGCAATGTGTTTGATACTTCCATTGGATTTTTGAGAGGTAGAAGGGCCGATGGCAGCTGGCGCACACCCTTCGATCCCATTGAGAGCAGTATTCTTGGATCGGGCGATTTTACCGAAGGAAATTCCTGGCATTACACATTCTTTGCGCCTCATGATGTGGCCGGATTGATTGAATTGCTGGGTGGCGATGAAAAATTCTCAGCAAAAATTGACGAAATGTTTGCCGAAGAGCCTATCGTAACAAACGAAGCAGCCCACGACATTACCGGATTGATCGGGCAATACGCCCAGGGCAATGAGCCCAGCCACCATGTTGCTTACCTGCACAACTTTGCCGGAAGGGCATGGAAAACGCAGGAGAAGGTGGCCCTGATCATGGATTCGCTTTACACCGATAAACCCGATGGAATCAGCGGAAACGAAGACTGCGGGCAGCTGTCGGCATGGTACATTTTCTCTGCAACGGGCTTTTATCCGGTTGCTCCCGGAAGTGGTGACTACATTATCGGCTCTCCACTATTTGAGGAAACCACCATTCACCTTGCCAATGGCAGAACCTTTACGGTGAAGACCGAAGGAAGAACCCGTGACGCTGTGTATATTCAGTCAGCAAGGTTTAATGGAGAACCCTTCCATCGTTCGTACATCTCTCACCAGGAAATTGAAGCCGGCGGTGTGCTGGAGTTTGTAATGGGAACAGAGCCCAACAAGCAATGGGGTTATGCAAAGGAACACCGTCCAAAGTCCTATATCCCTGATGAGTTCAGGCTTGCGCCCCTGGAAGAAAGACTGGTGTTTATCCCCTTTATTTCAAAGGAGAAAGATCTGTTTCAGGAGCCCATTACCTTTGAAATTGAATGCCTCACACCGGATGTTTCCATACATTATACCACTGACGGAAGCGAACCTACGCAACAGTCACCGGTTTATGAAGGCCCCATAACGATTGATGAAACCACCCTTATCAAAGCAAAAGCATTCAGGGATGGCATGCAACCCAGCGAAACCCTGCAAAGGGAATTTATAAGGGCATACTACAGGCACTCGGGCAGACCCTATCCAACCATTGAACTAACGCATGGACCCGCCGGTAGATATACAGGGCGTGGAAAAAATGCACTGCTGGATGGTTTCAGGGGAACCATCGACTTTTTCGATGGCGAATGGCTGGGCTTTGTAAACGATCTGGAAGCCACCATTGATCTGGGTGCGTCAAGGGATGTGGTAAGTATCAGGTTGACCTTTATGCGAAATATCGGCTCCTGGATACTCCTTCCCGAATCCATTGAAATTGCAGTTTCCAACGATAACCAAAACTTTACGGTGATAGGTACTGCGCAGCACACAACCACGCCTGCTGATTATGATATCGGTATCAAAGAGTATAAGTTTGATGCCGGGCAAACCTTCCGCTATGCCCGTGTGATTGCCCGAAGTACCAGGGCACTGCCCGAATGGCATCCCGGAGCAGGCAACAGGCCCTGGTTGTTTGTGGATGAGATTATTCTGGAGTACTAAAAGTTGCGCTGGTTTATATCTCAGCAGGCCGTAAACCCTTTGAGCGGTCGCAGACT
>SLIL01000027.1 GCA_007135645.1 Bacteroidales bacterium | reverse complement strand
TTTGCAGCGCAGGATGAAGAGCTGAATGCACTTGATGAGAATGACCGGAACGTATTGTTTGAATACCCGGCTCAGATCGTAGGACACCTGCATATGGTTCAACGCTTTGTACCTGAGTCGGTAAGGGTGATCAACACTGGTTTTATCCTCAATTACAGGGATTTCTCACGTAGTTTATGCCGCCGGCTAAAGATTATGAGAACGCGACTGGAAAGACATTTTCGCACAGGAAATTATATTTCCAGAGGTTTTGAATCCAATTACATGAACATGATCGACCGCATGGAAAGGATTTGCTGCAGCAATCAGAAACTTGAGGTGATCATGCGCGAGATTGAAAGAAGAAAAACCGAAATCCTTTCCCATCTGAGCCTGGCAAAATATGCTGAAAAAAATCCAGGCCTGGAGCATAAGGCAGGTACTCCTCCCGGAGGCACCTTCGTGATCGTGTATGCCGGGGCTACTGATACACCCGCAACACAAACCCCACTGCAAAATGCGCTGACCAACATCAGGGCTGAAGCAAATGAGTCCTTAACCCGGGCAACCATCAGGGAATCTTTGCGGTATCGTGATGTGGATTCTTTTGCCTATTTCATAGTAACACACGACGATAATATTAACCGGGAAGAAGAACTCTCCAACTTTCTGGCTTTTAACAATATCCTTCCTTCCAGTAGTTTTGCCGAGCAAATGATCCGCAGGCTCAATGAGAGGGTTACCGAAATCAGCAGGATTATCTGCAAAGATATCACCACTCCTCCCAGAGATATCGTAGTAGCAGATTTCAGCCTGCCCTATCTTTGTTGTTCTGATTGCCCGCCGGTTGCATTTGTAATCGGGAAGGGGCAGGAACAGGAACCAGATCCTGATCCTGATCCTGATCCGGTTGATCTAAGTATCAAACCAGAAGAATTCTGCAGCAACGATAACCACCTATACCCTTTCACGGTAAGTCCTCCCGATGGGGTAGTTACAACAGAGGATCCAAACCTGGCAGCGGCAGTAGTGCAGGATAAAAACGGCGATTTCTATTTTAATCCATCACTCCTTCCGGCAAGCCATCATGGCAATCCGGTGAAATTTACGGTCAATAGCCAACCTACAGAGGTTACCGTAATTGTACACCGGCAACCTGTTGCAAAAATTCTGGCTCCTGAGATTGATTATGAACCTGGACTCATCTACCTTAACCTGGAAGCAGAACCCAATCCTGATATTGAAGAAAATACCATTTACAAATGGATATTTCCTGACAATACAACATTAGAAGGACGCACGGTAAACATTCACTTCAAGACTGATCTGTTTGATGGCGAAATACCTGTACAACTAATCGTAACACACCAGATATGTGAAGCTGAGGACAACATCAGCATACCCATTGAACAGGAAGATCCGGAAGAGCCTCCGGTACCATGCCTTGATGTGGTTATGGGATTTATCAATGAGAGGCTGAGATTCCTCAATTTACCCTCAACCCGCACAGCGGTAGAGTCCATGGGTGATGGAAGTCTTTTTGAACTTTATCAAAATACTATTCAGCAATTTGAAGCTTCCCTGGATCTAATGCGCAGGCCCAATCGTGCAAGATTTCTACTTATCCAGATCAACAATCTGAACACCTTCCTGAGACAGGTTTACAGCTTCAGGCCACGAACCGACAATCCATCTGCTCTGCGTATTGTGGAAGAGTTTATCAGGATGCTATTTATGCTTATGCTCCACTTAGTGAGATGTGACAACACCATAGCAAACAATATTAAAAGTGTTATTATAAATCACATTGTATTCCTTACCCGGAGCTGGCCAAATATTATCGGGTTTTACACCCAGCTTAATGCTGAGAATATACTCAGCAACCAGATCAATGAATATCTTGATAATTTTGAATCGCAGGATGAACAGCTTAAAGCAGCCCTGGAAGCCCTGCTCAAACGAATACATAGCTAACTTTTACCATGGCAAATCATATCATTCACAGGGTAAATCTGGAACTTGAAGCACCCGACCAGCAGTCGGCCAGGGTTTTTCATGATCGCGCATCGTGGATCCTGAAGAATGATATTTTGCCAGCCCTGGAAAATTACCTCGATTCACTGGGCTGGGAAGAGGAGTTTTTGCGGCTGAATGAGCTGAATATTAACATTGACATCTTGCGGAAAGAACAGATTGAAACGGAGTTGACCAATATGGTCATGGCGCAGATCAGGGAATTGCTGGACAAAAAATCCAGGGATAATGATGACTTAAAGAAGGATAATTCAAGGCAACTTAGCCGGGAGGAGAAGATCTTCGAGACCTTTCTGCACTTTTTGCTCACAGGCCGGCTTCCATGGTGGAGCTCTGCAGTAGACACTGAAAAATATTTTGCATCGCTGCCAGAACTTTTCAGGACACCTAATAAAACCTGGCAACAGCGCCTTAAAGAACTTGTCAAAAACTACCCCCGGGCAATACACCGGCTATTGCTTCAGTTCCCTGAAAAGACCGTTGTTGCCGCATTTTTTTACATCCTCCAGGGTGAACAACAATCCCGACCGGCCATCCGGAACGAGATCAGGCAGGCGATAAGACGGTATAGCAAGGATGGCAGCCTGTCCCTTGCCGGTATTTCTTTTGCACCTCTTCATCAGATACAAAAACAAACCGCAACCGTAGAAGAAAAATCTTCGGAAACTTTGCACCATACTTCTGAGGAAGAAGAAGGATTGTTTACCAGGCATGCCGGACTGGTTTTGCTGCATCCGTTTCTTGAGAGTTTCCTTGGTGAGCCTGGATGGGTTAAGAACGGCATGTTCATTTCAACTGAAGCCCGGATCCAGGCGGCCCATCTGCTGGCTTATCTGGTAACGGGAGAGGAGAACCTAATGGAACATGAAATGATCCTGGAAAAATACCTTTGTGGCATCAACCTGGAAGAGCCTGTTCCAAGCTTTATCTCTTTGGACGAAATTATGAAGCAGGAATGTGAAAAGCTGCTCAATGCGGTGATCAAACACTGGAAGGTGCTTAAAAACACCTCCCCTGCCGGCCTGAGGGAAGCATTTCTAAAGCGCGAAGGGAAACTCCTTATCACTGACAGCCAGCATCAGCTGATAGTGGAGCATAAGTCTACCGATATCCTGCTGAGCCGGCTCCCATGG
>SLIL01000251.1 GCA_007135645.1 Bacteroidales bacterium | reverse complement strand
TTACCAAAAATCAGGCTTTTGTTATCCCCACCTTTGGCTGGTTTGACGAGCTGAAATTTACGGTTGGGCTTAAGATGTACGATCTGCTGGCCGGGACATACAGCCTGGGCCGTTCGCACAGGGTTTCCAAAAAGAAAGCCCTTGAAAAGATCCCCACCATCAAGCCGGATATTATCACTGCTGGGGTGATTTATCACGACGGGCAATTTGATGACAGCCGCATGGCAGTGAATGTTTTGCAAACGGCAGAAGAGCATGGTGCCCATATCCTGAATTATGCCAGTGTTAAAAATCTGACCAAGAATGAGCAGGATGTTGTAAATGGGGTTGTGTTTGAAGATACAGAAACCGGGACTGTTTATAAGGCAAAGGGTAAGGCTGTGATCAATGCTACCGGGGTATTTGCAGACCAGGTATTGCAAATGGACAAGCCGGGTGCCGACAAAACTATACGTCCCAGTCAGGGTGTGCATGTAGTGCTGGATAAATCTTTTCTTCCCGGCGATCACGCTATTATGATCCCCAAAACCGATGACGGACGGGTGCTTTTTGCTGTGCCCTGGCACAACAAAGTGGTGGTGGGTACTACCGACACTCCAGTTGACTCTGCTTCGCTGGAGCCGGTTGCACTGGAGGAAGAGATCAAATTTATCCTTGATACTTCAGGCCGCTATCTTACCAAGGCTCCCAAACGTTCCGATGTGCTAAGCATTTTTGCAGGCCTGAGGCCCCTGGCAGCACCAAAAGCAGGCAGTTCAAAAACCAAAGAAATATCGCGAAGCCATAAGATCGTAGTCTCAGATTCACACCTTTTTACCATGGTGGGCGGCAAGTGGACCACTTTCCGTAGAATGGCCCAGGATATGGTAGAAAAAGTGGAAAAGGTAAAAAACTGGCAGCAAACCACCTCCAAAACGAAAAAACTAAAAATTCATGGCTACACCAAAGATGTAGATCTCAATGATCCCATGTATGTTTATGGTACTGACAAGGAGAAGATCATGGAGCTGGCCCGTTCAGAGGAGGGTATGGATAAGGTTTTAAGTGAACCGCTTGAACTAATTAAAGCCCAGGTGGTATGGGCCGTAAGGGAAGAGATGGCCCGCACGGTGGAAGATGTTCTGGCACGCCGTATCCGTTGCCTGTTTCTCAATGCTCCTGAAACCATGCGCATCACTCCCGAGGTGGCTTCCATAATTGCTGCCGAACTGGGCAGGGACAAGGAATGGGAAGAGCAGCAGGTGAAAGAATTCCTGAGGATGGCCAATAATTATGTGTGCTGCGAACATCTTAAAGCGAACTAAAATTTAAGTCCACTCATAATAATGCAATACCCCCCGGCCCCCTATGAGGGGGAGTTCGCAACCTATTGAATTTATGCGAGTAATAAATGGATTATTTTTCCAACAGCATTTAAAGTGGACTTTTTGGAATAGAATGGATTAAAATATATACTTAGACAAATAAACCGGCAAATACGTCAGGAATTGTATTAATCCGGGCTCATTTTGCCAAAACTAAAAACCAATAACCTACAGTAACATGGAAAAATTTATTTTAGCATTGGATCAGGGAACTACCAGCTCACGGGCATTGCTTTTCGACAAAAGCGGAAACATTCGCTCGGTAGCACAGAAAGAATTTCAGCAGATCTTCCCCAAAACGGGATGGGTTGAGCATGACCCCAACGAGATCTGGTCGTCGCAGGTGGCAGTGGCCGCCGAGGCTATGTCAAAAATGGGCATCAATGGTACCTATGTGGCCGGAATAGGGATCACCAATCAGCGTGAAACCACCATTGTATGGGACAAGCGTACCGGTGACCCCATTTACAATGCCATCGTGTGGCAGGACAGACGTACTTCTGGCTACTGTGATGAGCTCAAGGATCGTGGCCTGGCAGAAACCATCCGTGAAAAAACCGGACTGGTGATCGATGCCTATTTCAGCGGCACCAAGATCAAGTGGATCCTTGATAACGTGGAAGGTGCCCGTGAGAAAGCCTCGCGCGGTGAACTGGCATTTGGTACAGTGGACAGCTGGCTGATCTGGAAGCTTACCCAGGGCCGCACTCATATTACCGATGTTACCAATGCAAGCCGTACCATGCTTTACAACATCAAAACCCTGGAATGGGATGAGGAAATGCTCAAGCTTATGGATATCCCCAAATCCATGATGCCACAGGTAAAATCTTCCAGCGAGGTGTACGATCATACCAATACGACCTTCTTTGCATCCAAAGTGCCCATTGCCGGAATTGCCGGAGACCAGCAGGCCGCTCTTTTCGGACAGATGTGTACCGAAGATGGAATGGTAAAGAATACTTATGGCACCGGTTGTTTCATCCTGATCAATACGGGCGAGAAACCTTTTATTTCCAAAAACAATCTGGTAACCACCATTGCCTGGCAAATCAAGGGCCGGACATGGTATGCGCTGGAGGGGAGTATTTTTATCGGCGGCGCGGTGGTGCAATGGCTGCGCGACGGACTGGGAATCATCAAGTCATCATCGGAGGTGGAGGCACTGGCCCGCTCGGTAGAAGACAGTGGCGATCTGTATCTGGTACCCAGCTTTACCGGAATGGGCGCACCCCACTGGGATCAATATGCCCGGGGCTTAATGGTGGGTATCAGCCGGGGCACTACCTCTGCACACATCGCCAGGGCCGCACTGGAAGGAATTGCCTACCAGACCATGGATGTACTCAACGTAATGAAAAAAGATACCGGACTGGATGTGAAAGAGCTGAGGGTGGATGGCGGCGCTTCGGCCAATAACCTGCTCATGCAGTTCCAGGCAGATATTATCAACACACAGGTGGCAAGGCCCAGGATCATTGAAACCACTGCCCTGGGAGCCGCCTATCTTGCAGGATTGGCCACCGGTTTCTGGGATAGCATTGATGAGATCAAGCAACAGTGGCAGATTGATCAGCGGTTTGAACCTTCATTAACCGAAGACGAAACAAAAGCAAGAAAAGCAAAATGGGCCGATGCTGTAAACAGGGCAAAAGCCTGGACGAAGAATTAATAAACAGGTTTCAGGGTTGAGAATGTATACTCTCGCCATGCAATGCGACAGCTGAATGCTGTGGAAACATCTGGTTTATGGATACATTTATCAGAAACAAGCTGTTATTGTTTCTGCCTGA
>SLIL01000077.1 GCA_007135645.1 Bacteroidales bacterium | reverse complement strand
TGGTGTAATAGTGGATGTCAGAGCCACATACACCAAGTACTTTCATCCTGATCTTTACGTCGGAGGGAGAATAGATTTCAGGATCGGGAACATGGTGCATCTCCATCTCACGGATCCCGGTGAGCATCATCACTTGCATGTCGTGGGGTTGTTTATAGTTTAGCAAGTGCTAATATAGTGGATTATTTTGTATCTGAAGTTGTAAACATGGACACAAATCCGGTAATGGAATAAGGTAAGTATGAATTCAGACCCGGGCCTTTAAATGAATCTTTAAGGGGATATGAGTATTTCCAACGTTAATAAGCTGTTCTTCATGAAGCCGTGTTGACAAACCGGGTTTGTTTTCTCCAGATCTCACTGAACCAGGCTTTCGCGTCAAAACTGGGGCAGGCCTTCGAGGGATTGAGGTCGTTGTGCCCGATGACTTCTATGTGCGGGTGCTGTCGCCTGGTCTTTATGCAATAATCAGCCATGGCCTTATGCTGTTCCTGTGTGCGGGTGTCTTTGGCTATCTTTATATTGTTTTGCTCTGTTCCTCCCACGTAACAAACATGGCGGCTTTGAGCGTTGTATCCGGCAGCTCCGTTGGTCATTTCATCGTTTTGCACCCATCCGTCATTGTTGTAATAGGCTGTTTGCACCTCCGTGCCATCCAGCAGCCATATACGGCTGTAACCCCTCCTGCGCCAACCGTTTCCGTTGGTCTGGTCGGCTCTTACCTTTTTTCCGGAGGGTAAGGTAAGAAAATGATTGGGCAGTTCTGCAACGGGCATTCTCCTTCCCAAGAAAGTTGCACTTCCGTCATCGTGTCGTTTCGCTCCCCGATGCCACATGTCAACATCGTCTGCAGTTACATTTCTCCCTTCAGGAGTGGCTGTACAGTGAATTACCAGGTATTTTAGTTTCATAGCTTGAAAGTTTAGATTGTACAAATGAAGTAAATGGTAATAAATTCAGATACTAATCCTGTCCTGACTCCTGCAGGTTTTCTATAATATTAAAACCGCAAGTCTTATCCTAAATTTAGTGAATAAAATCCAGAATAGTATCATTTACAACCGCTTACTTTCAATTTTTTTTATTGACAATCATTTTTGTCTGGTAAGTTTTTTCTAATAGCTGTTTAAAATAGTATCGCTGCGCTGCAGCTTTATTGTGGATGTGCTACCCAATTGGCTATAAATATCTTCGCTGCGCTGCAGCTTAATGCAAGTGGCAGGGCTGTGAAGATTTCTTTAGAAAATACAGAGAGTCGGTAAGATGACCAGTGAAATACCCAAATCCCCAGGTCTTTTATTTGTATCTGCTCTATTGGCTTTATTTCTTGGGGATGTTAAATCTCACTTTATTCTTATGTTGATCAAAAATAAGTGATATATTTGGCATGTTAAATTAAATCTGAACCACCATGAAAAGATTTCACGCTGCTTTCCTGCTGCTGGGGATACTTTTGTTTTCCTGCAGTTTCAATGCAAAAGAGCAACAAAACCTGATTACCATTTCAGGAAAAATTGAAGGGGCACCCAATGAGTCCATTATCCTTTACAGCTGGGAAGAGCTGGAACGGATACCCCTTGCAAATGACGGTTCATTTCACTTCACTTTTGAGTTTGATTACGCCTTTTATTTCAATCTTATTCTGGCTGATACGCGGTTTCAGCTGTACCTGGAGCCTGGCGATGAAATATTCTTTACTGCTGATCTTGCGGATTTCAGGAATACGTTTCATGCAGAAGGGGATAAGGCAAAGGAGGCCATGTATTTATCAGAAAAGTACGATTACATGATGATTGATCTTTGGTATATGTATTCCCTGGAAAAGGATGCCTATTATGCAGAAAAGGAAAAGATGTTAGAGCCCTTCAGGAGAATGTATAATGAACTTTTGGCGGAACCAGGGATTGATGCCTCTTTTTTGAAGCTTGAATCGGTTTGGCTGGATTACTGGGACTTAAATCAGGATCAGAATTACATGAGCTTTTATCGCAGAGAACATGGTCTGGCGCGTGATGCAGCTATAGATTTTCCCGAAGAACAAGTTTATGAACGTTTGGATACCATAAACCTCAATGATCCCCTTATCCTGATAAACACCCAGCACCGGATGATTATTTTTCGCAGGTTGCAGCAGTTAAGAAGCGAGCTTTACAGTCAGATGCATGATTCGCTTAAAAGTAATTCAATGTATATAGCCCGATTTATGGATGCCGTTGATTCTCTTGTCAGCAATCCCCGTGCAAATGATTTGTTTAAGTATTGGGATTTAAGTATGTGGATTGGAATGCATGGGCCATGCGAGTATAAAGATATTCTTGAAGTATTCTTGAAAAGTAATGCTACCCCCATGTTTGCCAATCGTTTGAACCGCCTGGTTGAAAGCTGGCAGGCAATTCTTCCCGGCAACGAAGTGCCTTCCTTTTTATTTACCGATTGGAATGATCAAACGGTGGGAACAGACCAGTGGAAGGGGAAAAACAGCTACATTATGGTTTGGGATACCGGATGCGGCCCCAGCAGGTATGAACAAGGCTTGTGGAATGAGCTGGTGGATGAAATAAAAAGTGAGAACCTGCAGTTTATTGCCATTGGGATTGACCGGGAAAAGGAAACCTGGCGGGAAGAGGTTATCAATTTCGGTACACGCGGACTAAACTGGTACGATGAGAGAGGAATCCAGTCGGATTTTAACAAGCACTTCCTGATTTCCGGGGTGCCCAAATTTATGCTCGTGGATGCCGGGGGCAGGATCATTCAGGCCGATGCCCCCAGACCTTCGGCCAATATCAGGGAAGTATTGCAACCGTTGTTGTGAACCTTACTGCCTGTCTTTTCTAACTTGACTCACATTTCTCCATTGCGCCGGCAATATCTTGTATACATACAACCAACTTTCGTGGCCGGCGCACTGGATTTATATCAAACTAAAAAGCTACTAAGGTTTAAATAAGCAAAAATAAGGTTTGCCTTATTACTTCTTTTACGTCAAGGCAACCGAGCCCAAAAGGCGAGCTCAATGTGACAACTTTAATCAAATTCTGATCGCATTAAAAGAATAAATAACAATGTTGTCCGGTAAATCAAAAGTAACGACTCAGTTTTAATACGAGATTCCTCACTCCACTTTGTTACGTTCGGAATGACAGGCACTTACGTTG
>SLIL01000308.1 GCA_007135645.1 Bacteroidales bacterium | reverse complement strand
GTTTATTTTTTTTTCTTTTTTTGCTGTTGTTGCTGCTTGGCCATGTCTTCCAGTCTTTTTTGCCAGCCAGATTTCTTAACGGGTTTTTTCTTATTCTCTTCAATTCTTGCCCTGATCTTGTCCTCGTCTATGATAAACCTGAAAGAATACATCTGCGCAAAAGTGATAACATTGGTAAGGAAATAATAGTAGCTAAGACCCGATGCAAAACTGTTGAAGATAAACAGAAGCATTACCGGCATCATGTAAAGCATGGTCTTCATGCCAGGCATCTGGGTGCCGGTGTTCATCATCTGGCTGTTCATTCGGGTGTAAATAATGGTAGATGCCGTCATGAGCAGGGTGAAGAGGCTTACATGGTCTCCATACCATGGAATAGTGAATGGGAGATCAAAGATAGAGTCGTAAGATGAAAGGTCATCGGCCCATAAGAAAGCTTCCTGCCTCAATTCAAATGATGCCGGGAAAAACCTGAACATGGCTATAAGAATGGGCAACTGCAGCAACATGGGTACACAGCCAGATAAAGGATTTACCCCGGCTTTTTTGTACAATGCCATCTGGGCCTGTTGCTTTTTCATGGCATCTTCCTTCTTCGGGAACTTCTTGTTGAGCTCATCTATGTCTGGTTTAAGAACTCTCATGCGGGCCGATGACAGGTATGTTTTATAGGCTATGGGAAAAAGGATGAGCTTCAGCATCACGGTAAGAATAAGGATAATGATGCCGTAATTGAGGTTGAAACTGTCAAGGTAATTGAATACAGGGATCACAAAGAACCGGTTGATCCAGCGGAATAGGGTCCATCCCAGCGGAATTTGCTCTTCCAGTTTTAAATCATAAGCATTGAGGGTATTGAAATGGTTGGGGCCAAAATAAAAATTCATTCCTATATTGTTGTTGGCCCGCGCATTATAAGGAATGTCAATGTTGGCCGACATTCTTTTCAGCAATTCTTCCCGGCTTTCATCATACGACTGGGTTGTTACCACAGCACTGCTGAAGCTTTGGTCTGCAATCAGAACAGAAGAAAAGAATTGCTGCTTGAAAGATATCCATCTCACACTGGTACTGAGGTTCTGGGTACCATCCCGTGTTTCCCTGAGCCGCTCCACATCGTCGTTGAAAAACTTGTAGTAAATGGTGGAGACGTTCATCTCGTTCCTGCGGCTCTTTTCCAGCCTTTGAAGGTCAACCTGCCAGTCGAGATTAAGGATGGTTGTATTGGTTGCAATTACATCCTGCACTCCCTGGGTGTTGATATTGAACCCAACCATATAATCATCTCCCCTGAGAGTGTATTCAAACTCAATGAACCGGGGATTCTCAGGTGTATGGTTGTCAGGAAAAACCCTCAAACCAATTACAAGGGAATCGTTGAGTCCGATAGCAGCATGATTGTCAACCAGTGAATGGCCTGATTTTATGTGATAGTCAAAATACAGGTCGGATGTAGAAATGATCCTGTTGGCAGAGTAAAACTGGATGTTGAAGATGTTGTCATCACCCTCAAAAAGGATCAGGGGTTTTTTATCCCATGTAAGAAACTCCTTCAATTCAACAAGTTTCAGATGTCCACCTTTTCTGGAGATTTTGAGTCTTAGTTTTTCGCTTTCCAGGGTAATATATTCCTGTTCACCCCTGGCTGCAGAAGCAAAATATCCCATGCGATCCCTGAGGGCTGCTTCTCTTATGGAGTCTGATCTTTCGGGGTCAATGTCTTGTATCTCAGGCATCATGCCATTGAGGTCTGTGGTATCGGCAGCAGCCCTTTCGGCCTCTCTGATGCGGTCTTGTTCTGCTTGCCTGGCAGCCATAATACTGTCTTGCTTACGCCGTAACTCCTGTCTTTCCTCTTCCGAAGGAGTGTTCAGGATGCCAAAACCAATCAGGATTACAAAAATGAGAATCAGTCCAATAATATTGTCTCTGTTCATTATAGCATTATATTATAATTGATAAGAAGGTGTTTTCAATGAAGAAGCTATTCATTATTCATTTCACAAAAAATGTGGTGCAAAAGTACAAAATGTTCTACAATTGATTTTGATTATTCCCAAAATCCATTGCTGCTTTGATAAAGCTCCTGAAAAGCGGGTGGGGAGCGGCAACAGTGCTCTTGTATTCGGGGTGAAACTGAACTCCGATAAACCAGGGATGATCTTTGACCTCCATGATTTCAACCAGGCCTGATCCCGGGTTGAACCCCGATGCGATCATTCCGTTTTTTTCAAATATTTCAAGGTATTTGTTGTTGAACTCGAAGCGATGGCGGTGCCTTTCAGAGATAAACTCTTTTGCATAAATGTCAGAAGCTTTGGTTTGGGCTGTAAGCTTGCATTCATAAGCTCCCAGTCTCATGGTACCTCCCATCAGGCTAATTTTTTTCTGATTCTCCATGATATCAATAACCGGATGCGGAGTATTAGGATCCATCTCTATTGAATGAGCTTCTTTCATGCCCAGTACATTGCGGGCAAATTCAATGGTAGCACACTGCATTCCCAGGCATATACCAAAAAACGGAACTCTTTTTACCCTTGCAAATTCAATGGCAGCAATTTTTCCTTCAATTCCCCTTTCTCCAAAACCTGGAGCAACAAGGATCCCGTTTACATCACCAAGCAAAGCAGATATATTTTGAGGTGTAATGTGCTCAGAATGTACCATCTTAAGTTCAACCTTGCACTCGTTGCTTGTTCCTGCATGAATCAATGATTCAATAATGGATTTGTAGGCATCCATTAGCTCAACGTACTTACCCACGAGAGCCACTTTAGTCTTGCTTACCGGATTCTCCAGTCTGTTAATAAACAGTTCCCAGGAGTGAAGCTCAGGCATGCAATTGGCCGACATTTTTGTCTTTTTCAATACCTGCAGATCGAGTTTTTCTTCCCGCATAAGAAGTGGAACTTTATAGATGCTGTCAGTGTCAATGGACTCAATGACTGATTCAGAGCCTACATTGCAAAAAAGAGCAATTTTACTACGGATGCTCTCGTTGAGAGGTTTCTCGGTGCGGCAAACCAGGATATCGGGTTGCACCCCATATTCCTGCATGGTTTTTACCGAGTGTTGGGTTGGTTTAGTCTTAAGTTCTTTGGCAGCAGCAAGATAGGGTACCAGAGTCAGATGGATCACCACGCACCGGTTGCCCAGTTCCCAGCGCAACTGCCGGATTGCTTCAACATAGGGCAGGGATTCAATATCACCTACTGTGCCACCAATTTCGGTGATCACAAAATCATATTTATTGTCTTCGCCCAGAAGTTTGATGCAATGTTTGATCTCATCCGTGATATGAGGGATCACCTGCACTGTTTCACCCAGATAGTCTCCTCTTCGCTCCTTGTCAATAACAGATTGATAAATACGTCCGGTGGTTACATTGTTGGCTTGTGAGGTAGGGGTATTGAGAAATCTTTCGTAATGTCCGAGGTCAAGATCTGTTTCTGCACCGTCTTCAGTAACGTAACATTCACCGTGCTCATAGGGGTTCAGGGTTCCCGGGTCAATATTGATATAGGGATCCAGCTTCTGTATTGTTGCTGTGTACCCCCTGGCCTGAAGTAGTTTTGCCAGGGAGGCAGAAATAATTCCTTTACCCAGAGAAGAGGTTACACCTCCGGTAACAAAAATAAACTTGGTGGTTGAATCGGCCGCAGTCATAGCTTTTTAAAATACAATTGTTTCGCAAAAGCCCTTGGCCCTCGCGTTAATTAAGATCTTTAGCATTACATTGGGGGTGAAATTATAACCTGTATAAATGTGGTGCTAATTTCGTTTGCGAAAGTAACAAAAGATTGCCAAAGAGGCTATAAAAAAGCCATTAAATTATACCCTAAAATATTAAGATTAAATGGTTTGAATAAGGAGGGGTTGATTAAGAAATAAAAAAAACGGCCCAAAGCTGCTTTTTTTTTGTTTAATCATTGTCCGGGTTGTTTTCTTTCTTAAGCTTCTCTTCAATGGGCTTATCCTTGGGGCCAGTATAAGTTTGGGCATGCCCCGGATCCACCTGTGACTGGTTACTCTGCTGTTTCAGTACCTTTTTCCTTTCGGTAATTTTTGACTGATTATCAGGGTCAAATTCGGTCTCTTCAATTACCAAATCCTTAACAGTTTCCTTTTCTCTTGGCCAGAAACCGCATCCTCCGGCTTTTTTGATAAGATAATATCCCAGAGCAAGGGCAATCGTTACTGCCGCAACACCCAAAATCTCAAAGCCTGTATATTTTGAAAAGTCCATAAGGATAATTTTTCGTGCAATGGCGATGAGTGCCACCAGCATTACTACTTCTACGTGGATATCATGCTTTTTGAAGTAAACCTTAATGGTGTCCAGAAGCTCAATGCCGATCAATACCAGGAGAAACACCCCGAACAGATCCATTAACACATCAAGGTCCAGGATAAAAACCTCTGACTGAAGAATGCTCTTTATCACCATGTATCCTAGCTGGACCGTCGCAATGATAAGAAGGAGCGACATGAGCCCGATGAGGGTTTTTATGATATATTTCTCAATGGTCTTTACAGTTTTGTTGAGCCTTTCTACACTTTTTGATTGTTCCATGGTTTGTTAATTTTATTGATCTATCGGCGCAATGCAGATGATGTTGTTTGTTGCCAGCAACGGGGTTTTAGTTCCCTGTTGTTTTGATTGATTAAACGATATTGTGTTGGTTTTTGTTTCATCCTTTGGGTAATGACAAAAAAAGCCGGAAACAAGTGTTCCGGCCTTTGATGCTGAAAGTGATTGCTCAAGAATCAACAGTCAATTAAAGATTTAATTCTTCATTTACTTCATGTTCGTCTTTGCGAATCTTGTTGAGCAGTTGAAGCATTTTTTCATAACTCAGAACCTGCCTGGATAGATCTGTCTGGATGCTGGTTTTATTATCCAGGTAACTATCATCTGGTATTTCCTGCTGGATTATAATTTCAATATTCTTTCCGCTGGAAAGTTCTATTTCGTGGAGCTTACCTTCAAATGAAAACGAACTTGCTTTGGCTCCTATGCTTCCTAATAAAATGGCTGATGTTATTATTTTCTTTCTCATATTTAATTTAGATTATTGAATTTTTTATGGTTTGACAAATTTTACATTATTGTGTATCAGTAGCTAATATGATTTACTGTAGCTTATTTTTATTTAGACCAAATTTAAATAAAAAACCTGAGATGTTAAAATTGAAAATTGAAAAAATTCTCTAATAATTACAGGTGGAATTCACAAAAATATTTAGAGATTTACAAGATGTTTTTTGAGTGGCTGCATGGCGTTTTCAGCTAATTTTGCAAACTCATATAAACAGGATATTGATCGGATCTATGCGTGTTAATCAGCTGGTTATAATAAAGGTGATGTTTTTCTTAACAGCCGCCTCAGCTGCCTCATGGCTCTCCTTTTTTAATATGTTTTTGAAAAGCTATGTGGGGCTGGCCGATGGGCAGATCGGGGTATTGATTGCCATTCAGCAAGTCAACACCTTGCTGGTGCTGCCATTCTGGGGTATGATCGCTGATCGGTTTGGTCGTAAGAATATTTTTACCCTGGTGGTTTTTCTTACCATTTTCATGCTCTGGGGCTTCTTGTTTCAGAAAACCTTTCTGGCTCTCATCATCTTCACCTACATTTTTACCCTGTTTTACAATCCTATCTTTCCCTTACTGGATAGTATTGCAATGGATTTTACGGATCAACACAAAAAGTCTTCTTACGGTGAGTTGCGCGTTTGGGCCTCCATTGGCTGGGCAATTTCTTCAGCGGTTACAGGATCATTTATTCATGCGCAGAATTCCTACATGATCTTTGCTATTGCATCCTTTTTACTTGCTGCCTGTTTCATTGTGCTTCATTTCTTTTACAAGCCCCTGAAAGTTACCCGATCCTTAAAAACACTGAAGCTATCATCGGTTAAAGAGCTGCTTTTTATTGATAAACGGCTTACCACCATTTTTGTGATCATGTTTTTTTACGGGGTATTTTCTGCTCCCATTCATTTGTTTATTAATATTTATTACATGGAAATAGGGGCCGGGTATCATCATGTGGGCTATGCATTCTTATTCCAGGCAATGGCAGAGGTTCCGTTTTTTATCTATGGAAAGAGGATCATTGATCGGTTTGGTGCCCGCAAATTAATTGTATTTACCATGATTGTTACCGCCATCAGATTGATAATGTATGGTTTTATTTCCAATCCCTGGTTTGCCATTTTGCTGGGTACTACGCACGGAATATCACTGGCATTGTTCTTTCTTTCATTCATTGCCATTGTGCACTTTTTTATTCCTCCCGAGTATCGTGCTACCGGCCAGTCACTGATCTATGCCATCTATTTTGGTGGGGGAATTGCCATAGGGAATATCTTTACCGGCCTGCTTTCGGATATGATAGGAATGCAAAATACCATGATCTTGCAGGGTGGCCTTACCCTGGTGCTGGTTATTATCACCTTGATCATTCTCGGCGCGTGGGGTAAATTGAAAAACGCATCCAAGGGAAGATTCCGATCCAGATAGTTTTTAATACCCAGGAAAAGGGTCGCTGTTTCATGCTTAACTGAGTTGCGATTTAATTATTGCAGGAGGTAATAGACCCTTACCCTTTGATCGCGTAGCGGTTACACTTAAACCATAAAGTGTCAAAGCAACTTAGCTTGAACAAAGTTTACGTGTTATCGTTTCCTAAAGGTAAATAATGAGGCTTTTTGAAGCAGAATTATTTTAAGTAAAAGATCATGTGACAACAGTAATTAAAAGCAAAGAATTGATAAAAATGAAGATATTAATAATATACAGCAACCATCATGCAGGCAATTTTAATGCCGATCTGCTGGATGGTATTCGTGAGCATTTTGTGAAAAAGGGAGATGAAGTTGCTATCCGCGATCTGTATCAGCAGAATTTTGACCCGGTTTTGCGTACCAGAGACTTTGAAATGATCTCAGCAGGAGAAACCCCTGAAGATATTTTGAAAGAACAATCTTTTGTGAAATGGGCCGATGTGATGCTTTTTATTTATCCCATCTGGTGGGGGGGGATGCCTGCCATCATGAAAGGGTATATTGATAAAGTTTTTGCATGGGGCTTTGCCTACAAGTCCAATGGTAACGGGGTTTATCCTTTGCTTACAGGAAAAAGGGCCATGATTATCAACACTCTGGGGCAGTCCAGGGCAGAATATGAAAAAGGGATGTTTCAGGCTATGGACCGCATCAACAATGAAGGGATATTTGGTTTCTGTGGCATTGAGCTGATATCACAGAATTATTTTGCATCCATTCACAGCATTACCGATCAGCAAAAAAGAGAAAATATTAAGCAAGCCATCGAATCTCTTGAATCAGTCAGGAATCCTGTTATGAGCAAACACACATAAATGTGTTCTGGTCAACTTTGTAATTCATTATTTTTGCAGAACAACCCCGCAAGGGTTCCTGACCTTAAACTGCAATAATGGACAATAAATATGAGGGATTGCGCAGGGCAACCCTGTTAATTGCGAGCACGCTGACTGTAATGGCCGGCGCCATCATCGCCCCGGCTTTACCGCAGATCAGCAAAGAGTTCTCACATATACAGGGTGCAGAATTGCTCAGTCGCCTTGTACTTACATTACCTGCACTGTTTATGGCTATCCTGGCACCCCTTGCAGGATTTTTTATCGACCGCTCCGGACGTAAAACGGTTTTGCTGATTTCATTGATCCTTTATGCCATTGCCGGTACCTCCGGATTGTATCTCAACAGCCTTGAAGCGATACTGGTTGGGCGTGCCTTTCTGGGGATTGCAGTAGGGGGATTGATAACTACGGTAATAACTCTTATAGGAGATTATTTTGAAGGGGATCAGCGTAGCAGGTTTGTAGGCATCCAGGCCGCTTTTGCAGGAATGGGTGGGCTTGTGTTCATTTCCAGCGGTGGCGTGCTGGCCGACATCCACTGGCGATTGCCCTTTGCCATATATGTTACTTCTCTTATTGTATGGGTAATGGCAATTATTTCCATTTACGAGCCCCTGAAGGCAACCCTTAAAAGCACTGACAGCCATGATGATAAACCCTCCGTAGTGAAAATGCCCAGTGTAGCCTTCTTAATTTGTGGGGTGGCTTTATTTTCTGCCATTGTTTTCTATATGATCCCTGTGCAAATGCCTTTTATGCTAAATGCAATGGAGGGGATCTCCAATACTGAAATAGGGTTTGCCATTGCTTTTGTAAATGTTGCTTCGGTAACCACTTCCCTGAATTATGGGAAAGTTAAACGCAGGTTGAGCTTTGAGGCCATTATGGGGGTTGTTTATCTGACAGTGTTTACAGGCTTTTTTATCATCAGCCGCTCAGAGTCCTACATAATGATGATCGTGGGGATTGCCATTTCCGGTCTTGGATTTGGGTTGATGATGCCCAATATCAACCTGTGGATGATCTCAGTTGCCCCCCCTTCGTTAAGGGGAAGAATGGTGGGGTATCTGAATACGGCATTATTTTTTGGTATGTTTATTTCACCCGTGGCCATACAACCACTTATTGCCATTAGCAGCCTTTACAACAGCTTTTTTCTTATTGGGCTGATCATGCTCATTTTTGCTGCAATGTTTTTTACCCTTCCCCAGATCGTGAAAAAAAGAGATGTTTCCCGTATCAATGATCTTAATGGGGCGGATGATATCTGATCTTTATCTGGCAGCACCTACCGATCAAACTCCAGGGGCATTCCCCTGAAATCCTCCATGAAAATGCCATGATCAAAAACCAGCTTCCCGTTCACAAGGGTATGGGTGGGCGTTGATTTAAACGTATGCCCCTCAAAGGGCGACCAGCGGCATTTGTAGAGGATGTTTTCTTCCGTTACCCGGTAAGGCTCATTGGGGTTCAGGATCACCAGGTCAGCAAAATATCCTTCTCTGATGAATCCCCGTTTGTGCACTTTATAACAAATAGCAGGATTGTGCGACATCCACCGGGCAAGCAGGTGCACAGGCAGTGATCGTTTTGTGATGGCATCAAACATGGCCTGCAGGCTATGCTGCACCAAAGGGCCGCCTGAAGGTGCCGAGAGATAGGGGTTGAGTTTTTCTTCCTTCAGGTGGGGGGCATGATCGGTGGCAACCACATCCAGGGTTCCGTCCAAGAGGGACTTCCAGAGCTGTTCCCTGTCAAAAGAAGTTTTTACCGCAGGGTTCCACTTGATAAAGTTTCCTTTTTTCTCGTAATCATCGTCGCTAAACCAAAGGTGATGAACACACACCTCACCCGTAATCAGCTTATCCTGAAGGGGAAGGTTGTTGCTGAACAATGCCATTTCTTCTGCTGTGGTAAGATGCAGAACATGCAGGCGCGTATTGAATTTCCTGGCCAGTTCAACGGCTTTGGAGGAAGATAAATAGCAGGCTTTATGGTTTCTGATCAGGGGATGATGCCGGGGTACGATCTTATCGCCATATTGCTCTTTAAACCGGCTGAGGTTGGCTTGAATGGTGGCTTCGTCTTCACAGTGGGTTGCCACCAGGGTTTTTGCTTTTGAGAAGATTTGCTCCAGAGCCTCGGCTTTATCCACCAGCATATTGCCCGTTGATGACCCCATAAAAACCTTGATGCCGCATACTTTTCGGGGATCGATCTTCAGCAGTTCTTCAAGGTTATCGTTGGTGGCACCAATAAAAAAGGTATAATTGGCAAAACTTTTTTGGGCAGCAGTTTCAAACTTTTTGTTCAGCTCCTGCACCGTTGTTGCCTGGGGAATGGTGTTGGGCATCTCCATAAAAGAGGTTATGCCACCGGCAACGGCTGCCCTGGATTCAGAGCCAATATCGGCTTTATGTGTAAGGCCGGGCTCCCTGAAATGCACCTGGTCGTCGATGATGCCTGGCAGCAGATAGCTGTTTTGTGCATCGATAATAACACCAGCAGTTTGTAATGGTTTATTGGGGAAAGGGTCATGATAAACCTGAGAGATAAGTTCATTTTCGATAAGCAGGGCTCCATGCCATACCTGCCCTTCATTTACAACCTGGGCATTGGTGATCAATATTGTATTGCTCATTTTTAGGGGACTTTGTGTTGTCAGACATTACTTCCCTGAAAGCGGGTGTAAGAGCTGAACAGACTTTTCAATCTCAGCTTTATTACACCCATAACGGCCTCTTTGAATATTCCCTTGCTCATTTTGGAGGTTCCATGGGCCCTGTCAGTGAATATGATAGAGATCTCTTTTATTCTGAAACCCAGTTTCCAGGTAATGAATTTCATCTCGATCTGGAAGGCATACCCGGTAAACTTTATTTTATCAAGATCAATGGCTTCCAGCACTTCGCGTTTGTAGCATTTGAATCCGGCGGTAGTATCCCGCACCTTCATACGTGTAATAAACCTTACGTAGGCTGATGCATAATAAGACATCAACACCCTGCCCATGGGCCAGTTGATTACGTTAACTCCATGAATGTAGCGCGAGCCAATAGCCAGATCATAGCCTTCCTTTGCACAGGCATCATAAAGGCGGGGCAGATCTTCGGGGTTGTGCGAAAAATCGGCGTCCATCTCAAAGATATACTCGTAGTCGCGTTTCAGGGCCCATTTAAAACCCATAATGTAGGCTGTTCCAAGGCCTAACTTGCCTTTTCGGGTTTCCAGAAACAGTCGCTGGGAGAATTCGGGTTGAAGGGATTTTACAATTTCGGCAGTTCCATCGGGAGAATTGTCGTCAATGACAAGGATGTGAAAAGATTTTTTCAGCGAAAAAATCTTTCGGATCATCCTTTCTATATTCTCTTTTTCCTTGTACGTGGGAATGATTATCAGACTATCTGCCACTATCTTCAGGTTTGAATTTTCTGTTTCTATTATTCTTTGGGGTCTTTATACTGTAAAACCCAATTTCCTTAAGTCTAATCAGATTGTTTTGCTGCCCGTTTTTACCAAGAGCCAAAAATAAGGTTTTGTTTTTAAAAACAGAAAATTTTTTAGGTTTATTATGTAAGCAGATTAATTTTATTGGCAGGGTACTTTGAAAAGCGGAAACTGTGGCAGCGCTGGTGGTTTTCAGTGCTGCCACAATCGGATGGTGTTCCGCGATGTGCCAGAAGGTCTGGCTGTTGTGTTAGGATGTGAGAGCGGCTCTCATTTTGCCTGCCGAATATGCAGGCACCGGGCAAAGCGGGTAGTTATGTGGTTGTAGACCGGGTATTACATTGTTTTTTATTGTTCCGGAAATGATAATGTTTAAATCCGGAAAAATTTGTCTGCGTAAATCATTCCACAATCCTGTCAGCTCCCTGATAGTGGTCAGCGAAGCAAATTGCAAGAGGCCATAGTTTAGTTTCCTTTTCATTGCAACGGATTTTGTGGTTCGTTTTACTTTTATTGTCCCTTGAAAAACAGGACTTTTTCTTCTTTATAATGATAGGGTAAAGTAAGTTCATTTTAAAACAAACTGACAGGGGTGATTTACTCAAAATATCTGAGCGATATCACCCGGTAGATAACCATGGGTAGGTTTGTTTTTCCTCATTTACCTGTAGCAGGTGTCTTTTTTATGACGACTTTTTTCGAAAGATTTACCCGCCAAAGTGATGATCTTTTCCGGGAATTTATTCCCCTGAATCATCATCCTATGCTTTTTTTGAACCTTAATTCAATTGCTGTGTTTGGAATGGTACTGGCCATTCATTCAATTCTTTTTAACGGCTTATAAATTCATTACACATCATGATTTAAAACAGCAAACAGATATGAAAAATATTCTCATTATAGGAGCAAGTTCAGGCATTGGTCTGGAACTTACCAGAAAACTCAAAGAACAGAACAAAATATACGCGGTAAGTCGTCAGCGTGGCAATCTGGAAGATCATTCCCATATTACCTGGAAACAAATGGACATTCTTACAGAAGATGTCGATCCTTCCTTTTTGCCGGATTCACTTGATGGACTTGTTTATTGCCCGGGAAGCATCAATCTGAAGCCAGTGCGCGGATTGAAACAGGATGAGGTGCTTGAGGATTTCAGGATCAATGCCCTGGGAGCACTAAAAGTGGTTCAGCAGGTACTTACCCGGTTAAAAAAATCGAAAGCTTCTTCTGTGGTGTTTTTCAGCACCGTGGCGGTTGGACAGGGAATGCCCTACCATGCATCTGTCAGCATGGCCAAAGGTGCGGTGGAGGGATTAAGCCGTTCGCTTGCTGCTGAGCTTGCTCC
>SLIL01000142.1 GCA_007135645.1 Bacteroidales bacterium | reverse complement strand
TGAGGTAATTGTATATACGTTTTCGCTTGAATACCCTTCTGCTCTATTCCCCGGAAAAACACAATATGCCATCAGACCTGCACCCAAGGATCTTGATATTCGGGTTAAAGTAAACAGTATCAACCCCATAAACTGGTTGAAGGTAGGGTATGAATTAAAACGCGAAAAAGCCGACCTGCTGGTAGTACGCTACTGGATGCCTTTTATGGCTCCCTGCCTGGGCACTATTGCTTCCATTACACGTAAAAACAGGAAAACCAAAGTGATTACACTCGTTGATGGACTGTTTACCGACAACAGGGGGGTTCTGGCAAAAATGGTTACCCGCTACTACGTGAATAAAAGTGACGGTTTTATAACCCTCAGTAAACCGGTTCTGGAAGAATTAAAAACCTTTGATAAATACAACAAACCAAAGGTATACTCACCTCATCCGCTGTATGACAATTTCGGGGTCATCATCGACAGGGAGCAGGCTTTAGCCCAGCTGAAACTGTCTCCTGATTACAGGTACATATTGTTTTTTGGGTTTATTAAAGATTACAAGGGGCTGGATATCCTGCTGGAATCACTTACCAATCCTATCCTTGATGAACTACCCGTGAAACTGATCGTGGCAGGTGAGTTTTCAGGAAGCAATGAAAAGTACATGAAGATCATCCGTGAAAAAGGCCTGGGAAGCAAAGTAGTTCTTCATACCCGGTTTATTCCCAGCGAAATGGTTTCGGTTTATTTCTGTGCCAGCGACCTGGTGGTACAACCATATAAGGATGCTGCACAAAGTGGTGTTACCCAAATAGCCTACCATTTTAATGTACCCATGGTGGTTACCAATGTTGGGTCACTGCCCGATATGGTACCTCATATGGTTTCAGGAATTGTTGTGGATCCAGACCCTAAGAATGTGGCCAATGCTATTCAGCGATTTTTTACAAAAAACCTTGCAGATCAGCTGGTTAAAGGAATTGAGAAACAAAAGAAACGGTTTTCCTGGAATACCCTTACCGATTGTATATTTAGTTTAGCCAAAATAAAATGAACATCGATAATTCTATTCAATTTCAGATCGGAGAAGCGATACGAAAATCTGTTTCTGTAAAGGAACAAATACTTCGGTCACCTGAATTACTCCACCTTGTCCAGCAAACTGTTGAAAGGGTTGTAGATTGCTACAGGCACGACGGTAAAGTTCTTTTTTGCGGCAATGGCGGCAGTGCTGCTGATGCACAGCATCTGGCAGGGGAGTTATCGGGCAGGTTTTATTTTGATCGCCCGCCTTTGCAGGCCGAAGCATTGCATGTAAATACCTCCTTTGTAACGGCTGTGGCCAATGATTATGGTTACGACCACGTTTTTGCACGTATGGTGGAAGCATGGGGCAGGGAAGGGGATGTGCTTGTTGCCATGTCAACATCAGGAAATTCACCCAGTATCGTTAAGGCCGCTGAGGCTGCAAGGAAGCAAAAAATGACCGTGATCGGCTTTACCGGTCAGGGGGGTGGTGCCTTGGGTGAATTATGTGATATTGCCCTAAAGATGCCTTCTAATGACACCCCGCGCATACAGGAAGCCCATATTTTACTGGGCCACATCCTTTGCGAACAAGTAGAAAAAATTCTCTTTCCCACTTGATTTCCAACTTACAAAATAAAGTATACTAAAGCTTTCCTTTAAGAGAATTGATTTGCTCCTGCAGCACTTTTATCCTGGACTCTGCATCTGCCTGCTTTTTACGCTCGTTGGCAACAACCTGCTCAGGGGCATTGTTTACAAACCGCTCATTGCCAAGCTTCTTCAATACTGCATTGATAAACCCCTGCTGATAGTTGAGCTCCTCTTTTAATTTTTTGATCTCAGCTTCCACATCAATATCTTCTGACACTGGAACATAAAATTCGGTAGTATTGATGATAAAGTTAAATGCATCATCCGCCTTGTGGTCAATGTATTCAATGGATTCAATGTTGCAAAGTTTGCATACCAGATCATCAAAAGTGGTATCGGGGGTATCGTTGTTGTTCTTTCTGATCAGCAGCCCAATGGTTGTCTTATTGGCAATGTTCTTTTCCTGGCGCAGGTTTCTCACGGCCATAACAACCTTTGAAGCAAAATCAAACTTCTGAAGAATGCTTTCATCCATTGACTTCATTTGGGGAGCAGCAGAGATCATGATGCTTTCTTCCGAATCTTCAACTCTGAGATGCTGGTAAATCTCCTCAGAGATAAAAGGCATAAAGGGATGGAGTATCTTGAGCAGTTTTTCAAACAATTCAATGGTCTGCTTGTAGCTCTCTTCATCAATGGGCTGCTGGTAGGCTGGTTTTACCATTTCCAGGTACCATGAACAGAAATCGTCCCAGATAAGCTTATATACAGCCAGCAATGCGTCTGTAATGCGGTATTTGGAAAAATGGTCTTCAATAAGTGCGAGTGTTTTATTCAAATTGGCATCAAACCACTCAAAAGCTACTTTGCAGCTTTGGGGTTGTTCCAGTTTTGGATCAATGTTCCAGCCCTGGGTAAGCCTGAATGCATTCCATATCTTGTTGCAGAAATTCCGGCCCTGTTCGCAAAGGCTTTCATCAAACAGCAGATCGTTACCTGCTGGTGCCGAGAACAGCATGCCCACTCTTACGCCATCAGCTCCAAACTGATCAATGAGCATCAGCGGATCAGGGGAGTTTCCAAGGGATTTGGACATCTTGCGCCCTTGTTTGTCGCGAACAATCCCGTGCAGGTAAACATTGCGGAAGGGTATCTCTTTACGGTATTCCAACCCTGCCATGATCATTCGTGCCACCCAGAAGAAAAGGATCTCAGGTGCAGTAACCATATCATCGGTAGGATAGTAATAGCTGATGTCTTTATTGTCCGGCTTTTTCACACCGTCAAATACCGAAAGGGGCCACAACCAGGAGCTGAACCAGGTATCCAGTACATCTTCATCCTGCCTGAGTTCTTCAGCTGTGATAGAGGGATTGTATTTCTCACGGGCAACCTTCAATGCCTCCTCCTGCGTTTCAGCCACAACAATTTCACCTGTAGGAAGGTACCAGGCCGGTATGCGATGACCCCACCAGAGCTGCCGGCTAATGCACCAGTCGCGGACATTCTCCATCCAGTGGCGATAAATATTCTTCATCCGTGCAGGATAAAACTTAATGGTATCATCCATTAC
>SLIL01000192.1 GCA_007135645.1 Bacteroidales bacterium | reverse complement strand
TACCCACTGGGCTATGGCGCTGAGGCCAATACTGGACTCCAGGGCAGAAGTGGCCCACCAGCCCACATCGGCTCCCCTTGCAGCATCTATCCACTCAATGCTCTTTTCAAAGCCACCCAGCAAACTGGGCTTCAGGATAATAAAGTGAGGGCTTACATGATCCAGCAACCTCTGCTTATCCTGTATAGCATGCACTCCGATGAGCTCTTCATCCAGCGCAATGGCAATTGGGGAGGATTCACACAACCCGGCCATTGCATCCCACTGGCGGGGTTTAACAGGTTGTTCAATAGAGTGAATATGAAATGTCTCCAGTGCTTTTAGCTTCTCCAGTGCATCATCCGGTGAAAAAGCCCCGTTGGCATCGAGCCTGATCTCCAGGTCTGCAGGGGAAAACTGTGAACGGATACTTTTAAGCAGCGAAAGCTCCTCCTCAAAATCCAGGGCACCTACCTTTAATTTCAGTACCCTGAATCCCTGATCCAGCTTTTCGGCTATGCGTTGCTGCATTTCCTCCTTGCTGCCCATCCAGATCAAACCATTGATGGGGATGCCCTCTTTGCCTTTAGTAAAATCGGAAGGAAAGAGCACTCCACAGGGTTGCTGTTTAAGATCAGTTAAAGCTATTTCCAACCCGAATCTGATGGAAGGCCAGGGATCAAGGTCAATAAGATCAGGTACGTTACCGCTGTTGATCTGATTTACCAGTTGAAGCAATCGGTTTTCGTAATCCTCATCGTATTCCGGGTTCAGTCCCGGGATAACGGAGCACTCCCCTGCCCCGATCCTGCCATTATCCTGCAACAGGAGTATCCACGAAGGTTTACTGTAAAGCGTACCCCTGGATGTTTTTCCCGGGTTGATAAATTGCAGATCGATTCTTTCCAGCTTTGCCTTCATTACCTGTTGATTAAATTTACTCCCATGCATGCCACCAACGCGGCTGTTTCGGTCCTCAGGCGGGCATCGCCCAGTGATATCTCTTTCATCCCTGCATCCATCGCAAGCCTGACCTCTTCCGGTGAGAAATCCCCTTCCGGGCCAATGAGGATAAGGGCATTTTTTGCCGGTTCGCACACATCCATAAAATGTGTTTTTGGGCCTCCATGGCAATGGGCAATATAACCCGGTTGATCAGGAGTAATTTTTTTAATAAATTCAGAGTATTTTATGAGGGGGTTCAGGCGTGGCAGGAAGAAACGTTGGGATTGTTTCATGGCAGCCAGCATGATCTTCTCCAGGCGCTCAGGTTTGATCACTTTTCGTTCGGAGTTTTCACATAACAACGGAGTGATCTCTTCTATTCCTGTTTCAGTGGCTTTTTCCAGAAACCATTCAAAACGGTCGATGTTTTTGGTGGGGGCTACAGCCAGATGAAGAGAAAACGAACGGGGTTGCTGAAGGGTACGATTCATAATGGTTGCTGTGGCTGAGCGGGAGGAAACATCAGTAAGCCTGGCTTCACACAACAACCCTTTGCCATCAGTAAAAAAAAGTTCATCGCCAGGTTTAAGCCGCAATACTCTGGCACAGTGGCGGGCTTCTTCATCCGAAAGTTCAACCCATTGCCCGGTAAGGTCTTCACTATAAAAAAGATGCATAACTAATGTAATTAATTATCTCCCTGTCAGGCAGTTTTATAACTTGAGTCCACTCCGAAAACTTGTCTTTGGCAAATTTGTGATCATTATTAATTTTTCAATTCATTGTATATCATGCTTTAAAATCTGCTTGATTCTGTGTAATCTGTGGACAAGAGACTTTTTGTAGTGGA
Source organism: Bacteroidales bacterium (assembly GCA_007135645.1). Lineage (GTDB taxonomy): Bacteria > Bacteroidota > Bacteroidia > Bacteroidales > UBA7960 > SKVR01. The sequence continues at coordinate 1,406 of SLIL01000192.1, read as the reverse complement.
CTCTAATTTCAAAACACAAAACATCCTTCTGCAAAGATATGTTTTGTTGTTTAGGAATGGTACGTGAAAAAATAAATTGTTAATTTCGGTATCCCCAAGCTGTCACCCTATGGAAAAACTGATCAATACTATCAATCATCGCGATTTTGTGCTTACCCTGGCCCTGGTAACAGGCCTTATCCTGGGCGAACATACCCGCCCACTGGCCGAAATATCGGTCTATACCCTTGCATTTGTAATGGTTTTTGCCACCACCGGCTTCAGTTTCAAAAGCTGGGTGCCAGCAAAAAATGCCCTTTACCCTCTGGTCTGGTCTACTTTCCTGAATTTTATCCTGTTCGGGCTGGTGCTTATCGGATTGTCATGGCTGTTTTTTTCTCACGATCCTTCCCATAAGTACTTTCCCTATTACATTGGTTTTGTGCTGGTTGCCGCAGCGCCACCCGGCCCCTCGGTGATCCCGTTTTCCACCATGCTCAATGGCGACAACAACTTCAGTGTAACGGGAGTATTCGGGCTTCATTTCATTGCCATGGTACTCACCCCACTGATCCTTTTGCTTTTTCTGGGCGATTCGCTCATCGACCCGTTGAAGATCTTTAATATCATGGTACAACTCATCGTGATCCCACTGATCATCAGCCGTTTCCTGCGGCACCCCACAGTGCTTCCCACTGTAGAGAAGCATCGCGAAACGGTGATCAAATGGGGATTCTTCCTGGTAGTGACCCCTATCATGGGCATGAGTGCCAGTGTATTTTTTTCAGAACCCGGGGTGGTGCTGATCATGTCGCTCATCCTGATCATCGCCATGTACCTGCTGGGGTTCCTTTACCATATTATCATGGCCAAAAGCGGTGCCCGCCGTGCCATGATCATCAGCAGCACCTTTATGATGACCACCAAAAGCAGTGCCTTCTCAGCCGTGGCAGCCTTCACCTTTTTCCAGGGCGAACCCATGATTGCCCTCCCCTCTGCAGTGGTAAGTGTGTTTGTTACGCTGTTTATTATTGTATATTCGGGGTTTTTGAAGTGGTGGGAGAGATGAAACGTCTTAATATTTACATTTTTCATTAACTCGTTTCCCTCCATGTTTGAATTGGAAAACTTTAATATCAAACAGTGTCAATCAACCAATAACTCTTTAATAATCATTTTTATTTGATGTGTTTCAGTAGCTGACAATACTTCAAATTGTTTTACAATCCGCTGCTTGTCGATTGTGCGGATTTGATCCAGTACAACCCATCCGGGCTTTCCTTTATGATTAACCGAAACTCTTGTGGGGTAATTTTTTGACTGACTTGTCATGGGAGCAATAATTACCGTATTAAGATACCTGTTCATTTCATCGGGTGAAATGATCACGCAAGGTCTCGTCTTTTTAATCTCGCTGCCAATGGTTG
>SLIL01000342.1 GCA_007135645.1 Bacteroidales bacterium | reverse complement strand
TACTCAGCGGTATTAAGGTTTGGGCAAAGCTCGGGATGGGAGTAGCCTGCTGACCTCTGGTCAACCAAAACAAGGTCACGTTTTTGGAGTATTTCACGGAAGTCCGGATGGCTTGCAATACTGTTAACAAACCTTGATGAACCGGGTCCTGGGCCACCGGCAATCATAAGTACGGGATCTGGTAGTGGTTTTTCAGCGTAACTTTCAACAATCGTAAATGCCATGAAAATCTCCCGCGAATCGGGATTATTATTATTTTCGGGCACCGGCAGGAACCCGAAGCGAACACGGTCTTTGATTTCTTCGTCCAGTTCAACGGGGTGGGGTTCCCACTGGGTTTGAGATTGAACATGCAGTGGCATTGCAGCGAATAGCAGGATAGCGAGTAAAAGGATTGGGGCCTTCATAATTTGTAAATTTATGGGATCAGTACTTAACTTAAAATTAACAATCGGTTTACATATCTAAATATAATGAAAAAAAAGATAAAAACCAATCACAAAATTTTGAATTTATTTGTTTTAGTGAACAGAATACTCCTCCGCTAGCGATTTTAAATTTCGCGAGTAGTGTGGATTTAACGGTTAGTGTATATGTTATTTTACTGCACCCAGGCCTGTGGGAAAAAGTGGTCAGACGAACCGGGAGTCGTCAGACCACGAAGAAAAAAGGGATGCTGCCAATGACTCCATCCCGGGCAAAATAGGATGGCGTTGTAAATACTGCCGGATGGTCACTTTAATTTGTGGAGAAACTCACAACAGCCCCATTTCCACGGCCATTCGCACCAGCCCCACGGAGTTTTTCACACCAAACTTAAGGGTGAGGTTTTGCCGGTGCGATTCCACCGTTTTGGTGCTGATAAAGAGTTTGTCGGCAATCTCATGGGTAGTGTATTCTTCAGCAATAAGTTGCAGCACCTCTTTTTCTCGGCGGGTAAGCCTGGGGACAAGATTATGATCCTGTTTCTGGCTCAGGGATTCGGAAAGCAGCAGATCTTTCATTTCCGGTTGAATGTATTCTTTTCCCCTGCACACGGTAGTAATGGCTTCGATAATTTGTTCGGGTGGTGCACTTTTGAGCAAAAATCCCTTTGCCCCGGCTTTCATCATGTTTTTCAAAAACCAGGACTCCTGATGTGAGGTGATGGCGATTACTTTGAGTTGATTGTGTTTTTCCACAAGGATTTTACAAAGATCAATACCACTCATATCCGGCAGGTTGATGTCCAGGAGCAACACATCAATATCTTTCAGGGCATCCGCTTCAAGGGTTTTCTGTGCCAGGGGCCAGGAAGCAATCAACCGGATTTTTTTATTCCCGTTGAGCACATTCCTGATCCCTTCGGCCATTAGGGGATGATCGTCGGTAACAGCAATTTTTATCATACTGCAATTTTTTCTGTTAACGGTATTTCAATATGGATACTGGTGCCTGAATGCGTGGAAGAGTGAATATCAAGACTTCCCTGCAGGAACGTGACTCTGTTTTCCACTCCTGTAAGTCCGATCCCTTCTGCTTTTATGGGCAGTCCTTTTTCGGGGTTGATCTCGAAACCCCTGCCATCATCTTCAATCGTAAGATTCAGTGAGCCCTCACTGATAATAACCTGAACCATAATATGATTTGCCCCGGAATGTTTAAGGCTGTTGGTTAACAGTTCCTGTGCGATACGATACAGATGGACACGCAACTCTTCGGGCATCGCTCCCTCATCTCCCAGGAACTGATACTCCACCGTTAGTTCAGGTGCTTTGTTTATTTTGTAGATAAACTGTTCCAGGGCATGCTTCAGCCCCGACCTCTTCACCACATCGGGTGCCAGATTGTGAGACAGGTCCCTGATCTCTGCCATGGTTTGTTCCAGCAGGCTACTGAACTCGTTGTTTTGCAACCCCGACATGTTCAGCTTCAATGCGGCAAGGTTTCCGTTTACGCCATCATGCAGCTCCCGGGCAATACGGCGACGCTCTTTTTCTTCCCCGTCCATCAATGCTTTTATCATGTGTTTTTCGCGCTCCAGCCTCTCTTTTTCCAGCTCTTTTGAAGCAAGCCTGCTTTTGTTTTTATGAAGTTTATACAGTAAAAATAATCCAATAACTGCCAGCACGGAAAACAAACCAGTGAACAGGATCATTGCCCTGTTTCTTTTGATTTGCTGGTCACGTATCTGCAGGGTAAGCTGTTTCTGTTCCAGCTTGTTTTGCGTCTGGGCAACATTGAATTTTCTGTCCATGGATAAGATCTTCTGTTGCTGTTCCTTTTTGAAGATGCTGTCTTTTAGCTCATTCAGCATAGTGGCGTGGGAATGTGCCCTGCGGTAATCTCCCCGTTTTGCATACACTTTGGCCAGGTTCTCGTTTGACCAGGCAAGCATGGGGATAAAACCATGTTTTTCTGCAAGGGAATGGGCTTTATGCAGCACCTCCAGTGCCTTTTCATTCATATTGGCCAGGATATAGGCCGAACCAGCCATGTTATAAACCCCGGATAGATTGTAAGGGTTGCCGTATAGTTGGGCCGCATCCACAGTTAACCGGGCATAGTGAAGGGCCGAATCAGGGTTGAGGGCATCAATGTGGTATTGCAGGGAGCTGTTGTAGGTGAGCATTTCAATATACAGGTGGTCGCTATTAATGGCATAATTTCTTGCCTTTTGCATGTGATAAAGGAAGTGTTCAATACTGTCGAGCTTGTAATAATTGAGTGAGATGCTGTGATTGATCTCTGCCAGGGTTTGTTTATCCTGCAGATCATTTGCCAGTGGCAGGGCAAGCCTCAGGTAGTTGAGTCCTTCATGGGGATAGTCATTGTCATAGAAAAGGGCTCCGATGTTCAAATAGCTGATCAGTAAGCGCAGGGTATCATCCAATGCTTTAAACGATTCGATGGCCTGGAAATACAAATCCACAGCCTTTTCATAATCTCCCGAGAGCAGCCATATATTCCCCATATTGGATTGCACAGAGGCAATACCCGTTTCATTGCCGGCATCTTTGTAAAGATCCAATGCTATATTGTAGTGGATTAGTGCCAGGTCGTAATCGCCCGTTTCGAACATTACCAGTGCACGGTAGTGATGGGATTGCCCTTCGCGTAGCGGTTCGTTGATTTCAATTGCCATTTTACCACTTCGCTCATAAATGGCAATGGCACTATCAGGGAAGTTTTGTTCAAGTTCAAAGGCTACATTAAACAGGGAGTCAATCTTTTGTGCCTCAGGGGGTTCCATGGCATGCACCTCTGTGCTGCATAACCAAAAACAGGCAGCCCATGCTAAATATAGCTTAAGGTTTATTTTTGTCTTTTTTGTGTGCATATCCGCTTGTTTGATCAGAAAAAGTACATTAATATAAATTTAATCATTTTTCCCTGAAAAACAAAACTTTACAGGGGTGATTGATTTGGTTTTATTCGAATTATTTCTAATTACTTTACAGGTTAATTCGTAATTTTGTAATAAACCGATTTACTATGGAACTTACGGTAAGTATAAAAGAACAAAGCAAAATTGCAGCATTCCTTGAATTGATCAAAACAATGGATTACATTGAGATAGTTGATGTAAAGGAGACTTCTGAGGATATTCCAGCTGAGCATCGCGATTTATTGGAAAAAAGACTTCAACGGGTAGAAAGTGGAGAAAGCCAATTTAAAAATTGGGATGTTATTAAAGATAAATATGAAAGGAAATCGATATAGAATTGAAGTTTCTGAAGAGGCTGAGACCGATTTTACCAGATCATATGATTTCTATTTAGAGGATAACCCTAAAGTTGCGAATGCTTTCTTTATAAAAATCAATCGCAACTTTGATTTTTGTAATAAAACCATACTCCCGTTACAAACAAACATACTTCATGATTATTATAGGCATAACAGGTACCCTTGGCGCCGGCAAAGGCACCGTAGTAGATTACCTGGTTAAGGAAAAAGGGTTTATCCATTTCTCTGTAAGGGGTTATCTGGCAGAAGTGATACAAAAAAACGGAGAGGAAGTAAACCGTGACACTCTGACTCATACGGCCAATGAATTGCGCAAAGAACACGGCCCTGCATACATCATCGAAGAGCTTTACCGCATTGCACAATCCACCGGCAAAGACTGCATTATTGAAAGCATCCGCACCCCCGGTGAGATTGAATCGCTCAGAAAGCAGAAAGGGTTTGTATTGCTGGCAGTGGATGCCGATTTAAAAACCCGCTACAGTCGCATCGCCCTGAGAAAATCGGAAACCGACAACATAAGTTTTGAAACATTTAAAAGCAACGAGGAAAGGGAAATGCACTCCGATGATCCCAATAAACAAAATCTGGCTGAATGCATACGTCAGTCCGACCATGTGATCAATAACAACGGAACCATAGAGGATCTGCATAAGCTGATTGAGGGGGTGATGGGGGAAATTGTTTAGTTGTAGGTCTGGTGGGTTAATGGGTTATTTGGTTATTGAGTTAATGGGTTATTGGGTTATTTGGTTAATGAGTTATTTGGTTAATGAGTTATTATGTGAGGTAGAATAATGATAACGATTGATTGAAATTTGTAATAAACAATGAAAAACTAAAAATATGTCCTCTACTCCTTACGTCCGTCCCAGCTGGGATGAGTATTTTATGGAAATTGCCCATACGGTGAGCAAGCGTGCTACCTGCGACCGGGGCCGCAGTGGTTGTGTAATTGCCCGGGGAAGACAGATCCTGGTAACGGGCTATGTGGGTTCGCCCATTGGTTTGCCCCACTGCGATGATGTGGGCCACCAGATGAAGAAAGTGCTTCACGAAGACGGGAACACCACCATGCACTGCGTGCGCACCGTGCACGCCGAACAAAACGCCATTTGCCAGGCTGCCCGGCTGGGTATCAGCATTGATGGGGCAACCCTTTATTGCCGCATGACCCCCTGCCGGGTTTGTGCCATGCTGATCATCAATTGCGGGATCAAACGGGTGGTGTGCGAAAAGAAATACCATGCCGGGGGTGAGTCGGAGATTATGTTTCGCGATGCCGGTGTGGAGTTGATATACTTTAACGAAGAGTACCTTAAGTACGATAACCAGTAAGGGGTAATAAAGCTGTTCCGGAGTTTCCGTATGACTGTTTTGAAGGCAAGCCCAATGCAGCAATTGGCGTTATTTTGCAAACAATAATTACCTTGCCCCGCCACCACCTGACGATACACCACCACCTCCTCCCATGGTGCCACCACCGCCGGTTCCGGTAGTACTGCTCATGGTTGTACTGGTAGAAGAGATCACCCGTTCCATGGTCCGGGCAAAATCATGGCGATGTGAACCGTGAAACAGCATCCAGAAAATATATCCCTGGTTGCCTGTTTGATCCACATGGGCAAACAATTTTCTGTAAAACTTTCTTCCCAGCGCCATGGCAACCCCATAAATCAGGAATTCATTGATGGTAGATGAGTCAAGAGGTTTCTCCTCATTGGTGAATGGACGCTTCTTGAGGTGTTTTCTAAGGTTTTTCCATTGTCTGAAGGCAATTTCCCCCTTTTCGGTCCTTTGCAGGATAAACAAGGATCCTATCAGGAAAAACAAAGACATGAAGAGTGGGAACAGGATATAGGGCCCGTAAATGGCAGTACCAATGGCAAAAATTACCATCAAAATAAAGCTTACCAGCAATCCTGTATTGCGGCCCTTTTCGCTTTCCTTGTTGTACCACTGTTTTTTATCGGCCTCTTCTTTTAATGCTTTTGACCATTTTGGGTAGAAGATCCTCATTTTGTCCTTTTTCCTGTAAAGGGTTTTTAATCCAATGCCCATCTGGCCTCCTGCCAGTTCAAAAAACAGGAAATTCAGCAGCATCTGCTCAAATTCTGCCAGGCTATCCTTTTGCAAGCGGAACTCCTCATGATTAAGCTGGAAAACCACATCGGTGCGTTCTTTTTTCCCCGGTCCCCTGGGTGGGCCAATGGGTTCTTCCTTCACTGTGATCACTTTTCTGTATGCCAGGTGAAACAGGGTGGCGATCATGGCATTGGGAATGATCTGTCTTTGGAAAACCAGGTAGGATACCAGCGCGGGTTTTTCTTTTTCAGGCAATTGCTTATATACCTCTTCCCTGTTCTCTACATTGGGCTTTGTGGTAAACCTCCGGTAAATAAATATCCAGATTCCCAATACGATCATGGTAAGGGGCAGGGCCAATGACCTGCCAATTGCGTAGCGTTCTTTCCGTCTTTGTTCTTTTTCAAGGGCTTTGCGGCGCATCTCGTTGGCCTCTTCTACCAGCCTCGATGCTTCGGCAAACACTTCTTCGGCAATTTGCCCCATGAGTGGGGGTACGCCGGGGAAAGCTCCGGTGGGATAGAGTGCCCTTATTTCCAGGTATCGGTGTGCCGGCAGGCTTTCCAGTTCAATGGCTACCACTCCTTGTCCTTTTAGCTGTGATACGGCATCCAGGGAGCCATGCACCCAGTGCGCGGGTTCGTCGTCTTCCAGGGCAACAGGAGGATTGATCGTGGCGGTGATGTTATGTATGGGCTGGCTCCATTCATCCGAAATGATCTGGTAATAGACCAGGGCAGCATCTTCGTATTTCTGGATGGCACCCATTACATCAAAACCAATGGTAAAGGTCCTGGTGGTATTGGTGGCATCAAAAAAGATCCTCACTTCTTTGGTATTGCCCTTTTCTTCAATGAAAAAGGTACCGGGTTGCTTGCTTGTATTGTTTAAATAGGGCTCACCATCTTCCAGTATCCTGAAATTCTTGTAGGTGGCTATTTCATTGATGGGGAATGTTCTGTAAACTTCAGAGAAAGTTCCCCTGAACGTAAATTCACGCTGTTCTTCCACCTGCATTACACCGTCTTCCTGCAGGTTAATATTCACATGCAGGCGGCTCATTTCAAAGGAGCGCGCCAATGTGCCTGCATGAAGCAATACAATCAGGAGGGCAACAAGCAGTGCCCTGGTTAAAGATATGAGTTTAATCATGGGATACGATTTATTTATTCTTTAAAGATCCAGGCGCCCCTTTCACCGTCGGCATTGATAAAGCCCCTGAACATGGCTGTGGTGTTGAACTCCATAACGATGTTCCCGTCTTTGTCAATGGCAATGATACCGCCATAAGCCCCCTGCTGGTCAATTTTTCCCTGAATAACTGCTTCAGAAGCTTCCTGCAGGGTTTGCCCCTTGTATTTGATCCGGGCTGCAATGTCATAGGCCACCATATTGCGGATAAAATATTCGCCGTGCCCGGTGGCAGAGACACCACAGGAAAGGTTGCTGGCATAGTTGCCGGCACCAATGATGGGACTGTCGCCAATTCGGCCGTATCTTTTACCGGTCATGCCCCCTGTGGAGGTTGCTGCGGCAATGTTGCCATGCTGATCAAGGGCTACTGCCCCTACGGTGCCCATTTTTACATTCTGGTCAAAGGTATCGGGTGCCTGGCTTCTGTCTCTTCTGTTTCTGCGAACAAACTCCCGGTACTGGTCCCAGCGGCGCTGGTCAAAAAAGTAGCCGGGATCTACGATCTCTGCTCCGTTTTCATAGGCAAATGTTTCGGCCCCCCTGCCGGTAAGCATTACATGAGGGGAGTTTTCCATTACTTTGCGGGCAGCAGTTATGGGATTTCTTACCGTGGTAACCCCCGCCACAGCCCCGGCATTGTGTGTGGCTCCGCACATGATGGAGGCATCCAGTTCGTTTTTTCCTTCAATGTTAAATACAGCACCTTTACCGGCATTAAACAGGTGCGAGTCCTCCAGGATATTCACAACAGTCTCCACAGCATCTAAGCTTGTACCGCCGGATTGAAGGATCTCTTCACCCACCTTAAGAGCCTCGGCCAGTTTGTTCAGATAAGCCTCCCGCTGGGTTTCATTGAGTGATTCGGGAGCGATGTTTCCCGCCCCGCCATGGATCACGAGGGCAAAGTTTGACCTGGCAACGGATTGAGCAGAAAAGGATAGGAGAATGCCTGCCAGCAGGAAAAAAAATAGTGTTTGAAACCGAAAAGATTTTTTAATTCTGTGCATCGTATTCCTGGTTTAGTCTTCTGACAATTTCGTTGGTGATATCATGCTTCTGGTGTGCATAAAGAATTCCGCCTCCCGGAGAGAAACCCAGGATATAATCAAACCCCATTTCCCGGTTGAACCGTTCCAGCAGATCGGTGATCTTCTGATAAAGCTCGCGGTTCATCTCCATTTCCTTGCGCATAAGGTTGGTGGAGTAAGTATCGTTGAGCTGAAGCAGGTTTTGCTGCTCCATCATAAGTTCCTGTTCGCGGCGCTGGGCATCCTCCATGGAGATCATTCCCAGTTGAATTTGTCGCTGAAAACTTTCCACATCCTCCTGGAAGGTTCGCTGGCGGCGTTGGAGATCGTTATCGAGCCTGCGCTGCTCAGCTTCAAACTCGGTTTGCATGCGCTGGGCAAGCTTATAGCGGGCCATTAGCGAGTCGGAGTTTACAAAAGCAATATTGAAGGCTCCGTCGGCCAGAATGGTTGCCATATCAGAGATCTCTTCCTGGGTGGCTATTCCTGCTTCAGTGAGGTCAGCGCTGCCACCACGGGGGAAAAAATTAAAAACATAAAGGACGATAAGGCCAATGAACAGCACCACATTAATGATGGTTGCATTGGGGATCCTTGATTTTTCGGGCAAAGCCTGCCCGTCCTGGGTTGGTTGATAGTTTTTTGTTTCAGACATTCTTGCTTTTTGTTTTGGGTAAGTAGGGATTAAGTGTTTATCAGTTGCCCATTTCAGACATAAATTTGATGCGCATCAGGCGAATCTCTTCTTCAGTGTATTCGTCCTCGCCAAGTTCTTCCAATGCTTTGGAGTAAGAATCTGTTTCGGCTGTGGAAAAATAATCAAAGATCTCTTCTTGTTTATCTTCATCAATTACTTCGTTGATATAGTATTTGATATCGATCTTGGTTCCTGCTGCAACAATACTCTCTATCTCGGTGAGTAACTCATCAAATTCAAGCCCTTTTGCATAGGCAATATCTTCAAGGGGTTTTTTACGATCAATATTCTGGATGATATATACTTTGATACCCGATTTATTGACCACCGACTTTACCACCATGTCCATGGGGCGCTCAATTTCGTGCTCATCAACATAGTTTTTTATGAGCTCCACAAATGGTTTTCCAAATCTTTCGGCCTTTCCGGTTCCAACGCCCGATATTTGCTTTAGCTCATCCAGTTTTATGGGGTATTGAATGGCCATATCTTCCAGGGAAGGATCCTGAAAGATGACAAATGGAGGAAGGTTGTTCTTTTTGGCAATCTCTTTTCTGAGGTCTTTAAGCAAGGCAAAAAGAACTTTGTCGGTAGCACTGGTTTTTGCTGCACCGCCTTTGATCTCACCATCGGCCGAATCACCTGTTGCACGGTCTTTGCTTACCTTCACCGATTTTGGGTTATCCAGGTAATCTTTTCCTTTTTTGGAAACCTTCAACGTGCCGTAATTCTCAATATCTTTCTCAAGCAGCCGCTCAATAAGGCTCTGTCGGATGATGTTTTGCCAGAACTTTTCGTCGTTGTCAGCACCTTTGCCAAATATCTCCAGTTGGTGGTGTTTGCATGACTTAACTGTTCCCGAAGCTTTTCCCATAATTACGTTGATTACGTGTTTGATTTTAAATGATTCTTTGATTGCAATTACAGTTTCTAACAGCAGGCAAATATATTCTTTTCCTTCAAATTTTTCGCGTGGATGTAAACAATTATCACAAGCCCCGCAATTATCTTCCTTGTAAATCTCCCCGAAATAGTTCAGCAACAGTTTTCTGCGGCAAATGGAAGATTCTGCATACGAGACGGTTTCCATAAGAAGTTGCTTCCCGATTTCCTGTTCGGAAAGGGGTTTTCCTTTAAGAAATTTTTCCAGTTTCTGAATGTCGTCGTAAGAATAGAATGCAATACAGTTCCCCTCTCCGTCATCACGACCAGCCCTTCCGGTTTCCTGGTAATAGGACTCCAGGCTTTTGGGGATGTCGTAGTGGATCACAAATCGTACATCAGGTTTGTCTATGCCCATACCAAAAGCAATGGTTGCCACGATGATGTCAATTTCTTCCCTGAGGAATTTGTCCTGTGTGGACACACGTACCTGGTTGTCGAGCCCTGCGTGGTAGGGCAGGGCATTAATCCCGTTTACCTTCAGGGTTTCGGCCATTTCCTCCACCTTTTTCCTGCTGAGGCAATAGATGATCCCTGATTTGCCCTGGTGTTTGTTGATAAACCTGATGATCTCTTTGTTGACACCATCTGATTTTTCCCTGATCTCATAATACAGGTTGGCCCGGTTGAACGAGGATTTGAAAACCTTTGCATGGGTCATGTTAAGGTTTTTCAGGATATCCTGCTGTACTTTGGGAGTTGCAGTAGCGGTGAGGGCAATCACGGGGATCTTTTTCTCAAAGGCATTAATAATGGATCTCAAACGGCGGTATTCAGGCCTGAAATCGTGGCCCCATTCTGATATACAGTGTGCTTCATCAATGGCCACAAAAGAAATGTCAATGGTTTTGAGAAATTCAACATTCTCTTCCTTGGTAAGTGACTCAGGGGCTACATAAAGCAGCTTGGTAAGCCCGTTTGACAGATCACGTTTAACCTGGATGATCTCCTGCTTGCTGAGGGATGAGTTTAATACATGGGCAATGCTGTCATAGGTAGCGAAATTACGTATGGCATCCACCTGGTTTTTCATTAAAGCAATCAATGGCGATACAATGATTGCAGTTCCTCTGTTTATGAGTGCGGGCAATTGATAGCACATGGACTTTCCACCACCGGTAGGCATAATGACAAAGGAATCTTCTCCTGCCATCAGATTATGAATGATTGCCTCCTGGTCTCCTTTGAACTTATCGTATCCAAAGATCTGCTTCAAAAGCCCCTTAAGCGATACTTCACTGGTAATTTCCATTTAAATCGTTGATAGTTATATTTCAATAATTAAAAATACTGCTAATTTTTAAATTAAGATGTATTACAAGCACGCGTATTTTACCTGTTTTTTTACTGGTGTAATACGAAAATTAATTTCTGTTTCCTGACCCTGTATGCAAAAAATAAGTAGGTTTGCAAAGTAAATTTACGATTTAAAAAAGTTCGCACAAAACTTATTTCATATTTTGAATCTAAAAATGTTTAAAACCTGGGAGGAGATTAAAGAAGTTGCCGTAAATACCATACGCACAGAGGCTGAAGCCGTTGCCAATCTTGAAAACTACATCAATGATGATTTTGCCCGGTGCGTAGAAAAAATTATCAACAGCAACGGCCGTGTTGTAGTAACCGGCATAGGAAAAAGTGCAATTATTGCTGGCAAAATTGTGGCAACACTTAATTCAACAGGTACACCTGCCATTTTTATGCATGCTGCCGATGCCATTCATGGTGATCTGGGGATTTTGCAAAAAGACGATATTGCATTGTGCATTAGCAACAGTGGAAATTCCCCCGAGATAAAAGTGCTCACCCCCATGCTTAAATCCCTGGGCAACTGCCTGATTGCCATGGTGGGGAACAACAATTCGTACCTTGCAAGCCAGGCCGACCTGATCATCAATGCCACGGTAGCCAAAGAAGCCAGCCCCGGAAACCTGGCACCCACCAGCAGCACTACAGCACAACTGGTAATGGGCGATGCACTGGCTATGGCTTTACTTGAATGCAGGGGATTTACCGCGCAGGATTTTGCAAAGTACCATCCCGGCGGGGCACTGGGAAAGCAACTTTATCTCAAAGTAGAAGACTTGTTTGCTCAAAATGAAAAACCGATGGTCCAGACCCGTGCCAACATCAGGGAAGTGATCCTGGAGATAAGCAGCAAGAGACTGGGGGCTACGGCTGTAGTGGATGGGGATGTACTTAAAGGGATCATTACCGATGGCGACCTCAGGCGAATGTTGCAGAACAAAGAGGATGTGGCCTCTCTCACAGCCGGGGATATCATGGGGAAAAATCCCAAAACTGTGCGCAGGGACATGCTGGCCGTAGATGCCCTGCAGCTTATGAGAGACAATAATATTACCCAGCTGCTGGTTCTTGATGAGAAGGAGAGTTATGCCGGGGTGGTTCACTTGCACGATATACTTAAAGAAGGAATACTATGAGTAAACTGGTAAACGAATTTAATGAATACAGGGAGCAGATGAACCAGAAGATCCTTGGGGCTGACAACCTGGTGTTGAAAAGACTTTTTAACCTTGATACCAATAC
>SLIL01000290.1 GCA_007135645.1 Bacteroidales bacterium | reverse complement strand
GAAACATGGATCAGTACCGAATCAGTAAGTACCCATGATGATTTTGCCGAAACCATGCAACAAGGAATGAACCTGGATATGGAACGCATGGAACAACAGGCCAGGGAAAGGTTACAGGAATGGAACACCAGGGCAGAAACCGACGACCTTGGCAGACAGCAGAACTGGCAGGAGACGGCTTTTGATCATTCGGGGTGGCCGGTAATGAACCTGCCCGTGCTCTGGGAACAGGCCGGCCTGCCCGGGCTGGATGGCGTGGTCTGGTTTAGAAGAGAGATCACCCTCACTGCAGGCCAGGCCAGCCAGAACATGCTCCTGAACCTGGGGCCTGTGGACGATAGTGATTACACCTATATCAATGGCCATCTTGCCGGAAAAACCCTTGATCAGTATGATGCAAACCGCCGCTACGAGATCCCGGCAACCTACCTGAAAGAGGGGAAAAACATTATTGCTGTAAGGGTGATCGATACAGGAGGTGGTGGCGGCATCTGGGGTGAAGAGAGTCAAATGTATTATCTGACAGGCAATGAGCGTATTTCACTGGCAGGCAACTGGCACTATGCGATAGGCATCGATATGGAAGCTCCACCGGCTACCAATTTCGGGCCCAACGTTTTTCCCTCTTTGCTTTACAATGGGATGATCAAAGCTATCACTCCCTTTACCCTCAGGGGAGTGATATGGTACCAGGGCGAATCCAACGCATCAAGGGCTTACCAGTATCGTACGTTGTTTCCTCTGCTTATTGAAGACTGGCGAAAACAATGGGATCAACCGCGAATGCCGTTTCTGTTTGTGCAACTGGCCAATTTTATGCAGCCCGACAGGCTGCCTGTTAACAGCGAGTGGGCCGAATTGCGCGAAGCACAATCCATGACACTCAGCCTGCCTTACACCGGCATGGCGGTGGCCATTGACATTGGCGAAGCGGATGATATTCACCCCAAAAACAAACAGGATGTGGGCAAGCGCCTTGCCCTTGCGGCCCTGAATGTCTCCTATGGAAAAGACATTGTTTATTCAGGCCCGGTTTATGAATCCATGGAAACAACAGCAGACAGGATTTACCTCACCTTCTCCCACACCGGCAGTGGTCTTAAAGCCAGGAGCAAATACGGCTACCTGAAGGGATTTGCCATTGCCGGCCCCGATCAGGTCTTTCACTGGGCACGAGCCGAGATAACGGGCAATCGGGTTGTGGTCTATCATCCCGACGTTAAAAATCCTGTTGCAGTGCGCTATGCCTGGGGCAACAATCCTGAAGATGCCAACCTCTTCAACATGGAGGGGTTGCCTGCTTCGCCCTTCAGGACGGATAGCTGGAGGGGGATTACGGAGGGGAGGAAGTGAAAACAGGATAGCAAAACAGCCTTTCGCATTCCATATCTTTTTTACGTTTCGGAAATCATTTTTTTAAGGGCGGTCATTATGATACCAAATTATTTCATAATTTCACCAAAAAATTTGAATGCCATTATCTGAATCTAAAAGCAAACAATACAAGAGAGGATAGTTTATGAACATACTCGTTACAGGTTGCCAGGGACAATTGGGGAGCGAACTGCGGGATCTTGAAAAATCGTACCCCCAATACAAATTCTTTTTTACCGATGTTAAGGAACTGGATATCACCCAGGAAGAAAAGGTACAGAAATTTGTAAAATCCAATAAAATTGAGGTGGTGATCAACTGCGCCGGATATACTGCGGTAGACAAAGCTGAATCAGACAAATCCAACGCCACCCTTCTCAATGCCACCGCGGTAAAATACCTTGCCCAGGCATCTGCCAAAGTCAATGCCCTGCTGATACATATCTCTACTGACTATGTATTTGAAGGAAAAAGCTTCAAGCCTTATACCGAGAATGATACTGCAAGCCCCAAAAGCATTTACGGAAAAACCAAGCTCGACGGTGAGATCGAAGTGATCTTCAACGCCAAAAGGGCACTTATCTTCCGCACATCATGGCTTTATTCTTCCCATGGTAAAAATTTTGTAAAAACCATTGCAGAAAAAGGGAAAACCAGCCCGGAGCTCAAGGTGGTATACGACCAGGTGGGTACCCCCACCTACGCTGGCGACATTGCCAAAGCTATTCTTGACATTATCCCCAAAGTGCCATCCAAGATCCGCACCGAGATTTACAATTACTCCAACGAAGGGGTGGCCAGCTGGTACGACTTTGCCCAGGCCATTGCCGACATCAAAAAACTTAAGTGCCATATTGAACCCATTCCCACAAAAGATTTCCCTACCGATGCCCAACGCCCCTTTTACAGCATCCTGAGCAAGGCAAGGGTAAAAAAGGATTTCGGCATTACTATACCCCACTGGCGAAAAAGCCTGGAGGTTTGTTTGGGGAAAATATAAGCAATTGTTCTCGCCTCTAAAAGCCAACAACCTTTCTTTGAGTGAGAGGGTTAAACTCATTTTTTTGTATTTTTGTAAAAACCTGAGCCATGCCCAAGTTATATGAGTATTTTGGTTTGATTATTTTATTTTACTCAAATGAGCATGAACCTATACATGTTCATTGCAAATACCAGGGAAAAGAAAGTAAGGCGGAAATTGTGTTTGAAAATGGCAAATTTGTTGAAGTAAGGATTTCTAAAGTAAAAGGCAAAGAGCCTCTTGATAATCAAAACCTTAAGAAATTCAAGAAATTGGTTGAGGTATATCGCGATGACATTGCAAGAAAATGGATAGACTTCTTTGTTTATAACAAGCCCGTAGAGTCAGAAAAAATAACTAAAAAGATTTAGACATGGTTATTTCAATTCAAAAAGCAGAATACATAGGCGAATATAAAATACATTTTCATTTTTCTGATGGTGTCGAAAGAACTATTGATTTTTATAATTTCCTCAGAAATGCCAGAAACCCCATGACAAGGAATTACCTGGATAAAAAACTATTTGCAACATTTAAAATAGAGTATGGCGATATCCAGTGGAATGATTTTGAGATGTGCTTTCCCATTTGGGATTTGCATGAAGGGAATATATAACACACAATACCCACTTTAAAAGCATTTAAAGGCTACCCCACCAACCCCTGCTCCCACCCCCGCAGTATCTCTGTAAGTTTATCGTTTTCGATGAGGAAACCGTCGTGTCCGTAGATGCTTTGGAGCATTACATGCTGTGCGTTGGGCAGCAGATCGGCTACCTCTTTCACCTCTT
>SLIL01000204.1 GCA_007135645.1 Bacteroidales bacterium | reverse complement strand
GACAGCTATGAAACCTGCGAATGGCTTTTCGAACCCTGGCCCAAAGAAACCCTGGAAAGGAATAAAAAACTCAACGATCAGCAAATTGCCAAAGGGATTGAGCTGGCCAATAAATACCAGGATATCATCGTGGCAGTAAATGTGGGCAACGAATCACTGGTTGACTGGAACGAGCACCTGGTGGAAGTTGATTCGGTGATCACTTATGTTAAAAGGGTTCAGCAGGCCATTGAGCAGCCGGTTACCGTAGCCGACAACTACAAGTGGTGGGCCGATCACGGGCAGGAGCTGGCAGAGGTGGTGGATTTTGTATCCATTCACATCTACCCCATCTGGGAAGGACGGGATATTGACGAAGGGATGAGCTATTCTCTTGAAAACATTGAAGAAGTAGTAAATGCATTGCCCGGCAAGCAGATTGTTATTGCTGAAGCCGGATGGGCAACCATTGCATCGGAGTTCGGGCCGCGGGCAAGCCAGGAGAAACAAAAGCGATACGTAAGAGAGCTCATGGAGTGGTCTGTGAAAAACAACGTCACCACCTTTATTTTCGAAGCCTTTGATGAGGACTGGAAGGGAGATCCCAACGATCCGCTGGGTGCTGAAAAACACTGGGGCCTTTATAAAGTGGACCGCGAGCCAAAAAAAGTAGTTGAAATATTCAGCAACTGGCGGGCAAAATGAAATGAATAGTTTACAAGGATCAAATAATGGGGCTAAAGCCCAGTCAGGAGTTGTGCTTCAATTCTCCGTCAGTTAAAACTGACGGCAATGGATAGCATTACACTTGTAAAAATTGCACATAAACCCAAACTGAGTATATTATGAGCAAAACACTTACAAAACTTTCCCTAAAGGAAAAGGTTGGCTACGGCCTGGGCGATACGGCATCGCGCTTCGTGTGGGATATGGTAGGATTCTGGATCCTGATCTTTTATACCGACACCTTTGGTATTTCAGCCGCTGCGGCCGGTACCATTATGCTCATAGCCCGCTTCTGGGATATGCTCAGTGATCCGATGATGGGGATTATCGCCGACAGGACAAATACCCGCTGGGGAAAATTCCGCCCGTATATTCTCTGGATGGCTATCCCTTACAGTGTGCTGGCGGTGCTTGCTTTTACCACACCCAACTTCGGGCCCACGGGAAAAGTGATCTATGCCGGTGCAACGTACCTGCTGCTGATGACGGTATTTACAGCCATCAACCTGCCCTATTCATCCCTTGGCGCGGTCATGACATCCGACTCCTATGAAAGGGCAGGGCTAAACTCCTATCGCTTTGGTTTTGCTTTTACAGGGCAGCTGATCGTTACAGGCCTGGCACTTTACCTGGCCGCACAGTTTGGAAGGGGAGACATGGCAAAGGGGTATCAATACACCATGATCCTTTTTGCCATTATCAGTTTCCTGCTTTTCATGATCACCTTCACTACCACCCGCGAAAGGGTTGCCCCACCCCCGGCACAGCAGAAAAATCTCAGAGAAGACGTGAAAAACCTCTTCAGGAACCGCCCCTGGGTGATCCTGTTTTTTGTGGGGATCATTTCCTTTATCATGTTTGCCCTGCAAAATCTTTCCATTGCCTATTACTTTAAATACTATGTAGGGCTGGAGCAAAATGTACAGTTGTTTAATGTAACCGGATCGGTAGCCCTGATCGTTGGGATCCCATTCTCAAAGCCTCTTGCAAAACGGTTCGGGAAACGAAACGTTTTCATGGCAAGCTCACTGCTCTCGGGAATGTTTTTCATTTTACTCTATATTCCCGGAAGCGACAATCTTTACAGCATCTATATCCTGAATATCCTGGCAAAATTCACCTATGCCCCCGCGGTACCCCTGCTATGGACCATGCTAGCCGATACAGCTGATTATTCTGAATGGAAAAATCACAGGCGTGCCACAGGGTTGGTGTTTTCGGCAGCCACATTTGCCCAGAAAGCGGGCTGGGGCCTGGGCGGAGCACTGGCAGGATGGTTGCTCGTCATATTCCAGTTTGTGCCCAATGTAGAACAATCAGAAACGTTCCTCACGGGGATAAAACTGATGATCTCCGTTTTTCCGGGAGTTTTGTATATGTCTTGTGCCATCTTGCTCTATTTTTATGCCATTGACCAGAAAACCTGCCTGCAAATGGAAAAGGAGCTGGAGGAGCGCAGGGCAGCATCTTAAGAACCATTCATGATGATATTTTCACCTAAAAACCAACATACTATGAAAAGAACAATCCTATTCCTGTTACCAGTCATTGCAGCACTGCTGATGATTGCATGCACCCCGGCGCAGGAGCCAGTGGGAAAAACGGCAGCGGACATACTGGGTAATCCCCAATACCAGGCTATATCCTACGGCGGTTATCGTGAGATCACACGGGATATACAGCCCACCATTCCCCAGTTGAAAGAAGACATGAAAATCCTTTCGGCCATGGGGGTAAAATTGCTGAGAACCTACAATGTGCATTTTGATGAGGCCGCCAATCTGCTGGAAGCCATCCGGCAGATGAGGGCAGAGGATCCGAAATTTGAAATGTACCTGATGCTGGGAGCATGGATTGATTGCAAAAATGCATGGACAGACCTGCCCGACCGTATCCGCGATCAGGACAGCCCCCGGAATGCCGTTGAAATTGCCCGTGCAGTTGAGCTTACGCAGCAGTATCCCGAAATTGTGAAGATCATTGCCGTGGGCAATGAAGCCATGGTGCACTGGGCAACGGAGTACTATGTGGAGCCCGGGATTATTTTGCACTGGGTAAATCATCTGCAGGATCTTAAGCAACAGGGCAAATTGCCACAGGACTTATGGATCACCAGTTCTGATAATTTTGCTTCCTGGGGTGGCGGTGGAGAAGAATACCACAAGGAGGATCTGAATAAGCTTATTGAAGCAGTCGATTTCATCTCCATGCATACCTACCCCATGCACGATACCCATTACAATCCTGAGTTCTGGGGAGTGCCGGAAGAGGAGTACCATCTCTCAGACCTGGAAAAGATCCACTCAGCCATGCAACGGGCAATGGATTATGCCAAATCCCAGTATTACAGTGTGGTAGACTATATGCAAAGTCTGGGAATAGACAAACCCGTACACATTGGCGAAACCGGCTGGGCTACCATATCCAACGAGTATTATGGCGATGAAGGGGCCAGGGCCATTGACGAATACAAGTCTGCACTTTTTTACCGGGCCATGCGCGAATGGACCAACAACGAGAATATTTCCTGTTTCTATTTCGAAGCCTTCGATGAGCAATGGAAAGATGCGGCCAACCCGCTGGGATCAGAAAACCATTTCGGGTTGATCAATCTGCAGGCCCAGGCCAAATATGCTCTCTGGGATCTGGTGGACAACGGAACCTTCGATGGGTTGACCCGCGATGGCATGCCCATTACCAAAACCTTTAACGGTGATAAGGAGGCCATGATGCAAACAGTGAAGGTGCCCCCTACCCAACGCGAAATACAAGCCATGCATAATTAAAAGATCCAATCTTTCAACCAAAGAACCTGGAAACATATAATTGATAAATGAGCTTGCTCCGAAAAGTACAATACCCCCCATCCCCCTAAAAGGGGGAGCTCGCAACCTATTGAAATTGTGCGAGTTATTAAGGGCTGTTCTTTCAATAGCACTAAAAAAGTTTTAAGAGTGCACTCATAAATCAAAAATAACCCAATAACCTAATAATCCAATAATCTATTAATTCAATAACCCAATCCTAAGAAAATGACATCCCTCGAAACACCCTTAAAAGACAAAATACCTTTAGGACAAAAAGCTGCATTTGGAACCGGTAACCTGGTGGTCAACCTGCTGCCGGGAGCATTGGGCGTATTTCAGTTCTTTCTTCTCACCGCCTTTGGCATCGACCCGTTCCTTGCAGGGCTGTTGGGCGGCTTGCCCCGGTTGCTGGATGCACTCACCGATCCCATTATGGGTTATATCACCGATAATACCAAGTCGAGGTTTGGGCGCAGAAGACCCTACATCTTCATAGGTGCAATATTAAGCGGGGTAATGTTTGCCGTGCTGTGGCAGCTCAACCCCGACAACTCCCAGATGTATAATTTCTGGTACTTCCTCACTTTTTCTTTCATATTTATTATAGCCAACACCATTTTTGCAACACCCTATATCGGGCTGGGCTATGAGATGACTTCCGACTACAACGAGCGCACCCGCCTGATGGCATTTGCTCAAACCTTCGGGCAGGTTGCATGGATGATTGTGCCATGGTTCTGGGTGCTGATTGCCAATCCTGATCTGTTCGAAACACAGGCTATTGGAGTGCGTAGGCTATCAATCATCGTTGGAGGGATATGCATGATATTAGGGATTATTCCCGCTCTTTTCTGCAGGGAGGTTAATCAGGAGAATCTCACCAACAGGGATGATCTTACCCTGGAGAACATTTCAAAAAACTTTAAGAGCCTGATTAAGAATATCGGGCTGATCTTCAAGAATATATCTTTTCTAAGGCTCTGTGGTGCCACCTTCCTGGTATTTAATGGTTTCCAGCTGGTGGCCTCCTTCAGCTACTTCATAATCCTGTTCTACATGTTTAATGGCGACTATGGTGCTGCAGGAACATGGCCTGCCTGGTTCTCAACCGTAAGTGCCCTGTTTACGGCATTCCTGATAATCCCGATTATCACCTGGATGTCAGGCAAATGGGGTAAGCGCAATGCTTTTATTATCGCAACATTCATTTCCATTATAGGATATGGATTGAAGTGGTGGGGCTTCAACCCTGAAAATCCCTGGCTGATGTTTATGCCCGTGCCCTTAATGGTATTTGGGATTGGGGGCCTGTTTACGCTGATGATGAGCATGACTGCCGATGTTTGCGACCTGGATGAATATAAAAACGGGATGCCCAGGAAAGAGGGCACATTCGGCGCGATCTACTGGTGGATGGTGAAACTTGGACAGGCACTGGCCCTGGTTTTGGGTGGATTGGTGCTTAAGCTCGTAGGGTTTGATTCGGGAGCTGATGTACAAACTGCCGAAACAATGACCAACCTCAGGCTTGCAGATATATTTATTCCTGCTATTACTGCCGGTCTGGCCATTGTGGTAATGTGGAAATATGATCTTACCGAAGAAAGGGCTAATAAGATTAAGAACGAGCTGATTGAAAGGCGTGGGGAGCTTTAGAAACACACACAACCAGTAGACTATTTAGGGGTTAGCTTTATAATAGTATTAATTGCTTCTTTCCAGCCAGAGTGAATGCCTGATAAAGGGTTTTCTCTGGCTGGTTTATTTTTGAAAAGATTTTAACGCTTTCAACCTTCCGATGAATTTCCTTCCGGTATGCCAGAGGTTCCGGTTAGCCCTACTCTCCGAAACAGATACAGCATTAAAGTGCCAAAATACTCTTGTCTTTATGACCCATAATTACAGATTTGCTTGTATTTAATATAGCAAATATCATTTTGTCGAAAAAAACAACAAATCTATAAACCAATTCATTCTGTTATGAAGGCAATTATTTATCTTATTTCATTTATCTTACTATCTTATTCATCTTTTGGTCAATCTGCGGCCCGCACCGTTGAAGCTTCAGACACAAAAGAGATTGAGTTTAATCATCAACTCTTTAATGAGCCTGCACATAAATATGATAACTTTTCTGCTATACCTGTAAAGGAAACTGAATCCTACAGGCAAAATCACAATTTTCAACCCCGTTCAGAAATCTTTAATCCTTTAGCTGGCTTAAACCATGGTACATCCAGTGCCACATACACTTTGGGAGATATCCTCACGGACCATAATACCGGCCCTGGTCCCGACGATTTTTCCGACTGCCCTGGAACCCTTGTTGTTTCAATCCCCAGCGGTGCTGTTATTACCAGCGTGGATGTTTACTACGAAATGACAGCATTAGGTGCTGGTTGGATGAGCGATCAGCGATCACGGTTGGTTTGCACCAGCACAGGAGGGGAAGCAGAAAGCAGTTTTACCACCGGGGGGTCGGTTTCTGGGCCAGGAACAGTTGTTTATGAAAGAACAGGCCTTGATTTAGCCAACGATGTTGAAGGAGGTGGTAACATATCCTTTGAACTGCATGCTTTCAGAATATTCGGAAATGCCAGTGAGGGATGTGATGATGACTACAATATTGTAGATAATAATACCTGGACCGTAACAGTCCATTACACTGAACCATTACCTTTTTATGATGACTTTGAAGCAGATTTACTTTCAGCATCATGGACCCAGTATTCTTACGGGTCTGATGCTTTGGTATGGCAACACAACAGTACTGCTGCTTTTAATGGAGAGCAGTCCCTTTTTCATAATTATTATACACCAGAAGAGCTGGACAGCTGGCTGGTAACTCCTGCTTTGGAATTACCTTCCACCCATGCGGCCCGGTTAAGTTTCTGGTATCGTCTCAGCTTCTTTTCCTATTACACCTACTCGGGAGTGTGGATCTCTACCGGAAGCCCCGACCCGGAAGATGGTGATTTTGAAGAGATCTTTGAGTTTGACCAAAGTGAAAACAACGTCTGGGACTTTTTTGATTTTAGTCTGGAAGATTATGTAGGCGAAACCATATACATAGCTTTGGTGTATCAGGGGGAGGATGGTCATACCATAAGGATCGATGATTTCAGGGTAATGCCTTCGGTTGGAACACCCGTTTATTTTTATGACAATGTGTATTTGCAAAATTTAAAACTAAAGGATCTTGCAGAACCTTATCATGAGTATGGAGCTGGTTTGCCAACATCTGGTTTTTACCGTGCCGCCGCATGGGCAAATGGCAGATTATTTAAAATTCAGAATGACTTCTTGTATGCCACGAGTCCCGACTCTCTTATTTATGAACAGGTGATGGTACACTCCTTGTTTGTTAATGGGCTGGCATTCAACCATCTTACCAACGAAATGTTTCTGATGCAGGGAGGTTATGGTGGTAGCTTGTATGCTTTGGATGCGGCACTTGAGGAAGTTGAGGCTTTGGGCTCTGTACCAGACAATATTCTTATGCTTGAAGGGGCCTTTGACAACCAGGGTAATTTGTATATCGTTTATGAGGATAACGTTGAAGATGAAGTTTTTCTGGGTGTCATGGATACTGAGAATGTTGAGATTTCACCTGTTGGCCCGGTGGCTGCATCTTCCACTACTCTCGATGGCTTATTTTTTGATTATACCGCCAACCGGTTATATTATCAGTATAACACAAGTGCTCAGCAGGGTCAGATTTTTGTCGTGAACAAAGAAACGGCAGAAAAGGAACAAATTACCCAATTTGGGGAATATGCAAGATTTGCTATGGTAGCTCCTTACTCCAATGTTTATTTTGAATTAACAGACGGGCAGACCAATGATGTTGTGGAGGGTGCAACCATTCTTTTTGAACATAACCTTTTGGAAACCGGTGAAGAAGGAGATGCTGTTTTAGCCCTTGGCTATGGCACCCATGAATTTGTTGTTCAAATGGAGGGGTACTATGATTATCATGGGTCCATAGAATTAGGCAATGAGCATAAAACGGTTGAAGTTGCTCTTGACACAAGACCTTTGGCCATTGCAGATCCTGATTCCTTTGAAGAAACATTGTTTGAGGGAAGTTCTGTTACCCGTACCCTCACCATAGAAAACCCTGTTGAGGGGTCGGAGTTAAACATCTGGCTGGATGTATCAGAAAGCACTTCATCCGCCAAAGCAAGTGTTCATCCGTCAAAACCTGCCCTGATTCCCGGAGAGCCAGACTCAACCGACCCTCTGGTTTCCCACAGTTCTGCTTTGGAGAAAAGGCATCCCAAAGGAGGCAATTTCACGGTCAATCACAAAAGTACCGGGGCAAATGTACTTTACCTTGAATCCATGGGTGGTGCTGGGGAAAACTTTTTTAATGAATTCCAGGATTTACCCATAATATCGAATCTGGATGTAGTGGACTTAAGATTTGAAACACCCAATTCTGCCTATATGCTGGGATATCATCTGGTTGTTGTAGCCACCAACTTTCCCATAGCAGATGGTGAATTGCTGGGTAACAACCTTGCTGAATATGTAGATGCAGGTGGCAAGCTGATCCTTATGCAAGGTGCATTTGCTCAGGGTGGCTGGGCTCTTCAGGGAGAGATCATGACTTCTGCGTATTCTCCTTTTGCAATTGCTGAAGTTTCTCAGGAAACAGCTACGGCAACAGAATTTATGGATCATCCCATAACAGAATCTGTAACAGAGATTAGTGTAGGACTATATGGTCACCTTACTGTACAAGGTGAAAGTGTATCTATTGGGGAGTTTGACGTGGATTACCCGGTAGGTGCTTATAATCCCAACAAACCTATAGTTGCTTTCAATATTTTACCTCATGATCTGCATTGGGGCGGTGATTTTGTGCAAATGGTTGATAATGCCATGAACTGGCTTCTGGAAAGACCAGACTGGATCAGTCTTGATGCCTATTCAGCTACCATTCCAGGGGGCAGCACTCAGGAAATTTCAGTTACATTAGATGCAGAAAACCTGTCAGCAGGCAATTATGAAGCAATCATCAGAATAATGTCTTCAGATCTGGAGGCTGGTGCCGTAAACGTACCGGTAAGCCTGGTTGTTGAGGAAATCCCTGAATATATCCTTACCCTCACAGCAAGTCCTTCCGGCGGAGGCACTCTTGGTGGTGAGGGCTCTTACCAGGCCGGTGAAAGCGTTACCGTTACGGCTGAAGCCAACGAAGGCTTTGAGTTTGTAAACTGGACCCACCAGGGTGATGAGGTAAGTAGTGAAGCCAGTTATACTTTTGACATGCCTGCCGAAGACTATGCTTTAACAGCGCATTTTGATGTGGTATATACCCTAACCCTTACTGCCGAACCCGAAGAAGGTGGAGAAGTAAGTGGTGCCGGTACCTATGATGCCGGACAGAGTGTTGTTGTAACAGCTACTCCAAACGAGGGGTATGAGTTTGTAAACTGGACCCACCAGGGGAATCCGGTGAGCTCTTCCCAAGAATACACTTTCTTTATGCCCGCGCAGGATTATGCCCTGACGGCCCATTTTGAAGAAATAGAAATGTTTTCATTGACCCTTGTTGCTGAGCCGGAAGAAGGAGGCACACTCAGTGGTTCCGGAACTTATGAAGCCGGAGAAAGTGTAACGGTTACCGCCACTGCCAATGAAGGGTATGAGTTTGTAAACTGGACCCACCAGGGCAGCGAGGTGAGCAGTGAAGCCAGCTACAATTTTGATATGCCTGCTGAAGACTATGCCCTTACAGCGCACTTCTCAGAGGTTGAACCAGATGGGTATACGCTTAGCCTGAGTGCCGATCCGGAAGAAGGAGGGACAGTGAGCGGTGCCGGGATTTACGATGCAGGAGAGAATGTTAATGTTACGGCTGAGGCCCATGAAGGGTATGCTTTTGTAAACTGGACCCATAACGGAGACCCCGTTAGTTCAAACGCCTCCTACAGCTTTTTCATGCCCGCACAGGACTATGTGCTGGTGGCTCATTTTGAGCTGTCTATCAATGTGGCAACTACTAATTGGCATAACCTCGAAGTTTATCCCAACCCGGCCACAAGCATCCTGCATATTCAATCCCCGTCAACACCCGATGCCATAAGGATATTTGACCTCAGTGGAAAGGAAGTTTACCGGTCAGAAAATCCTGGGGCCTCCTATCAGCTTGCCGTTGATAATTTTGAAGAAGGATTGTATCTTATACGTATAATGTTCGGCAACGATGTGAAAACAATTAAAGTTATCATGCAGCCCTGAGAATAATTCTCTGATTTATTGAAAGCAGCAAAGGATTTCAACGGCGGTTTGTTTTTTACAGAACATCGGCAAGTGTTGAAATCCTTTGCTTTATTGATCAAAATACAAAAACGTAAGTAGGGCAAAACCTTACCGCTTCATTTGAAATTTAAATCCATATCCCCATCCTGTTTCCCAGGCTATCCTCAGGATATTGATCTGAAATATTTTGCAGGGCATCGCCCCTTGAAAAATTGAGCAGGGCCAGCGCCATGGCATCCAGCAGGTCATCAGGGGCGAATTTTCCCCTGTGTGTGGTTTGGGATAAGGTAGTATGGATAAATGCTGATGCACCAGGGTTTCGTTCTTCAATCAGGTCCATACGCCCGGCAAAACCTTCCCTGGTTTTTTTGGAAGTGGATAAAACCTTTCCCTGGTTGAGCCACGCAAAAGCCAGTTCGGGGTGTGCTTCCAGCACAAGGTTTCGCCATGCGGGGTTGAGATGAAGAAAAGCGTTGACCTCCCTGATCTTTGGCACAATGTTCCAGGCCTGGATGCTGAATTTTTTGCCCAATACTTCAAGGTTTCTCGTGCAGGCTTGTTCATAACTCTTTTCGTACAAAGCTTCCATACATGGTGGGCTGAAAACAGATGATCTTTTTTTGCCCAGCATCTTTCTGGCTTCCAAATCACAGGGGCGCTTGCCATATTCTTTCCGGGAGCCATCTGCCAGGCCCACCGGTATATCAACAAGCACCCGATCAGAAAGACTTACATGCGAAAGCAGCACTGAAAAACTGGCATCAACCTTTACACTGAAAGTTGGGCTTGTTTGGTCCCTGGATCCCTTTACACTCACCATAATCCACCCATAGCGGCAGCCATCAATGCCGTGATAGGTTAGGGCTTTTTTGCTCTGCATGAGATAATTTTTTTGTTTGGGCTAAGAAATAGTTATCTTTGCATAAATTTAACAAACCAAACCACAAGATTATGAAAAAGTTTAAGTTACTCCCTGTTTTAGCAATGGCAACCATGTTTCTGTTTGTTGCCTGTGATGATGATCTCCTGGATGTTACCGAATCCTTTACGTTTGAAACAGAATTTGTTGTTTTCTCCGGTGAGCCTTCTTTTACCGACAACCGGGTTGTTGATCTGGCACAGGATCAGTCGCTGATCAATCAATACGGATCAAAAATCAAAAGGATTGAACTGGAAAGTGTACGCTACTGGCTGAAAGCCCATGAAGGAACAGAAACGCAGCAGCTGGAGTCATTGACCCTGAATGTTGCCAACGCCGATGGCACGGACTCCAAAAACATCATACAGCTGGATAATTTAGTGCTTGCTGCACTACTCAATAACCCTACTGATCTGCCTCTTAACAGCACAGGTGTTAATAAACTGGAAACCCTTGCCGCTGAACCTCCGCATCAGTTTCTCTATCTTCTGGAGGCAACAGCCAATGAAGTGCCACTGGATTTTACCATAGTGTTTGAGGTTACGGCCAAAATGACGGCTAATCCGCTTAACTGATCCGGATTGTATAACCTGAAAATTAATGCAGGCAGCCTGTTTTGAAAGGCTGCCTGTATTGTTTTTGACAGAGCCATGAACAGCAGGGGAGAAGAGGTTGGTTTTAGGCAGATCAGCATCTGTCTTTTACCCCGGAAAATGATTATTTTTGCAATTAACCCCTTAGCCTTTTACAATGGCTTTTAAAGCATTTTTTACAGTTGCAGTACTTTTGATCCTGTTTTTTTCAGCTTCTGCGAAGGATATGGAAAAAGTGGATTCCCTCAATTTTCTTCTGGAGACCACCCTGGATCCAGAACAAAAGGTAGACGTATTGATTTCCCTGAGCAGCCACTATGTTACCACAGACCTCAATACAGGAATTCTTTATGCGGAAAGAGCCCTTTTGCTGGCCGAAGATGTCAACAATAAAGATTTGATTGCCAAAAGTGCATTGAATTTTGGAACAATGCTTTTTTACAGTGGACTGATGGATCTGTCAGCAAAAAAACTTTACCAGAGTATTGAAACATACCGGAAGCTGAATGATCAGGGGGGAACGGCCACAGCTTTAACCAATCTGGGTTCAATAAAGCTTTTCGGAGAAGAGTTTGAGGCAGCAGAGGAGATTTTTCTCAATGCCGCAGATGTATTCAGAGCCATTGCAGCAGAGTCAGGCGATACCTTGCCTCCCGTACAACTTTCTCCCATTTACAACAATCTGGGGATTATTTACCAAAACACCGGTCAAGCTGAAAAAGCTATTGAGTTTTACAGAAAAGGGATTGCTGTGTCGCAGAAATATCCGCATGATCAAACCAACCTGGGTAATTTATACAACAATCTTGGCAGCACTTACATCGATCTCGGGCTGTATACCGATGCATACCAGGCTATTATGAAAGCTCTTGGCATTCGCGAAGATGCAGGCAATATTGCCGGGGTAGCACAATCCTACCGCATGCTTGGGGTTTACTATATGGCCCT
>SLIL01000468.1 GCA_007135645.1 Bacteroidales bacterium | reverse complement strand
TGAACTGGTTGGTCAGTAAACGAATGAGATTGGCATTGCCTTCAAAGTTTACCAGATCGGTGTATTGTGCCTTAGATATCTTATCACGAATGTCCTTTCCCTCACCTGAAGCGAAGAAATGAGAAATGGCTTTTTCGCCGCTATGCCCAAAAGGTGGATTGCCCAAGTCATGAGCCAGGCAGGCTGTGGCTACCACGGTATCTATTTCCCTCACCAGGATTTTTTCTTCCTTTGAAAGCTGCCTGGCGATTCTGGAATATACGATATTGCCCAATGAGCGACCCACACTGGCTACCTCAAGGCTGTGCGTGAGCCTGTTATGCACAAAAACACTTCCCGGCAAGGGGAAAACCTGGGTTTTGTTTTGCAACCTCCTGAAGGGAGAAGAAAAAATCAACCGGTCATAATCCCGCTGAAACTCACTCCGGATATCTTCGGGGTTGCTTTTATGCTGACTTTCCTGACCAAAACGTATGGGCGACAAAAGATTTTTCCAGTTCATAGGCAAGAGATAGCTTATTAATCGTCTGTAATTTTTTAAAACCAGTCCAAAAGTAATGGTTTGTACTTAAACAGCTGCCTTGAAAAAAGTAAAAAATCGTTTTTCAGGAAAAGATATGGTAATGTTTTTTATCTTAGCATCTATAACCAATAAGATTTAGAATGCAGGAGCACGAGAAATTTATTAAAGAAGCTATCCGCCTGGCAAAAGAAAATGTACCCTCTGGCAAGGGTGGCCCCTTTGGTGCACTGGTAGTGCGCAACGGAGAGATCATTGGCCGGGGTGTAAACCACGTAATTGCCAATAATGACCCCACTGCACACGCCGAAGTGATGGCAATACGTGACGCATGCAAAAACATCGGTCATTACCAGCTGCAAAATTGTATTATCTACTCAAGCTGTGAACCTTGCCCAATGTGCCTGGGTGCCATATACTGGACCAGGCCCAAAATGCTGGTATTTGCGGCAGAAAATACCGATGCGGCCAAAGCAGGATTTGATGACTCTTACATATACAAGCAAATCAACCTTTCTTTTGATCAAAGAGACTTACCCACCGTAAATATTAAACCCGACAGCTTTTTTTTACCATTTCAGACATGGATAGACTGGGAAAAAAAGCAGCCCTATTAACACAAAGGATTTTCTGATACAATGTTAATTCATACTGAAGGTTTTGGTTGAAATCCCGAAAAAGGGTAACTTTATTTCATGCATGAAATTGAACCATATTACAATTGGCGGAACCTTTATGTTGCATCGGAAGATAAGCGATCGCCATTTTATGGCAGGTCATACAGCGAGTTTGAATTTACTCATGCCATATATAATTACCTGATTCATCCACAATGGGATGAGATAGGCTCCCCTACCCTTTTCATCAAAATTCTGTATACCGATTATGATGATGGCTATGCCATAATTGAGATGATGGGTGAATGGAACGATTGTTTGCACAATGATATCATGTACCTAAAAAGAAACATTATTGAGCCTTTGATTGAAGAGGGGATCAATAAGTTCATCCTTTTGGGTGAAAACGTTTTGAATTTTCACCACTCTGATGACTGTTACTACCAGGAGTGGTTTGACGAAGTGGAAGAAGGATGGATTGTGGGAATCAATTTCAGGGATTTTGTAATTCGGGAATTCGAATCAGCCAATATCGATTACTATATCGCCTTTGGAAAACACTTTGACGATCTGAACTGGCGCAAATACTCACCGCAACAGCTTGTGGCCCTGATCGATTACCATATGACACGCAGGCTTAATCCTCATGCAGATTAATCCTTGATTTTGCGCCCAATTATCTCCGCCATTTCAATGCTTTTTTCCCTGATTTGAATGGCAATTTGCTCAACTTTTGCATAGATCCCATCTTCATCCAGATGGGTAAACTTCCGGTTTTCCATGGCAATTTTCCCATCAATGATCACCGTCTCCACATCACTTCCTCTCAAACTGTATACAAGCAAAGAATAAATATTATAAACTGGATGAGCATGTGGCTGCAACATATCAAGAATAATAACATCGGCCTTTTTCCCCGGCTCAAGCGACCCAATCTCATTTTCCATTCCAAGGAGTCGTGCTCCTCCAATGGTCGCTATCTCTACAACGGTCTGTGCATCCAGTACCGTGGGATCATTGCTGTTTAGCTTGTGCAAAATTGCTGCAGTGTTCATTGCCTCAAAAAGGTCCAGGTTGTTATTGCTGGCCACACCATCTGTTCCAATACCAACTTTTATACCTGCTTTTAACAACTCTGGCACAGGAGCAACTCCACTGGCAAGCTTCATGTTGCATTCGGGGTTATGTGCTACCGAAACTCCCCTTTGCGTAAGGATATCAATATCTTCTGCACTTAAATGTACTCCATGAGCAATGATCATCTTTTCATCCAGAACGCCGAGATTGTCCAAATAGGCCACGGGAGTAAAACCGGTCTTGGCAAGGGATTCATCGTATTCTTTTCTGGTTTCCGCTACATGCATATGGAAGTGAGCGTTATACTTTTTGGCCAGGGCTTTTGCGGCAACAATATTTTTTGCTGAAGAACTGTATGGTGCATGAACTGCAATGGCAATGGAAATTCTGGGGTGACCGGCCCATCTTTTCAATAGGTCTTCAGAAAGTTGTAAACCAGCTTTGGGTGAAGGACTATTAGGAGCAGGAAAATCAATCACCCCCTCCGATAACACGGCACGCATACCTGCAGCGTCTGCAATAGCAGCAATTTCGTCCACATAATAGTACATGTCGTTGAAGGTGGTGGTTCCACTACGAAGCATCTCCGCAACCGCCAGTTTTGTACCTATCCTGACGTTTTCTGCTGTGATAAACTTTGATTCAATGGGAAATATATACTCATACAGCCATTCATGCAAAGGAAGATCATCGGCATATCCCCTGAAAATGGTCATGGGCACATGGGTATGGGTATTGATCAACCCCGGCATTACCAGCTTGCCGTTACCGTCGATTATCCTGGCATCCTTATAAACCGAAAGCTCATCCTCACTCAGCTCCCCAACTGCTACTATTATATTGCCTTTTATTACCAGGCTTCCCTTTTCAAAGTAACTAAAGTCCCGATCCATGGTCAGGATCATCGCATCTTTGATGATAATAGTTTTCTTGTGATCCACCTCTTTATTGTTGAATGATGAAACAGTCATAGCGCTTAAAAGAATTTATA
>SLIL01000241.1 GCA_007135645.1 Bacteroidales bacterium | reverse complement strand
TGCCTGAGACGTTTTCCGCAAATTCAATCAAACCCTGGTGAGAAGACTTATCCGTAACATCGTTTTGATAGATGATACAATTTTCCCCAAGCTCTTTTTGGGCTTTTTGTAAAGTTTCCAGGGTACGGCCGGTTATGATCACTTTTGCGCCCAGTTCTGTAAAAACACGGGCAGTTCCCAGTCCTATGCCTTCGGCGCCTCCGGTTATCAGGGCTACTTTGCCGGTTAATTGATAAAGAGATTGCATAATCTATCCTATTTGTTTTTGTTACATGATTCCATATTTCTCATAAGCTTCCACTGTACTCATCCCGTTCTGCAGGGCTTTCAGTACAGTCTTTTCACCTCGCGCTTTTTCGATTGCCAGGGTAAACACTTCTTTTTCCATCTCTTTAGGCACCACAATCACACCATCGCGGTCGCCGAAAACAATATCCCCGGGATGGATTGTTATCCCCCCAAGCTCGACAGGCGTCCTGTAGTCCACCACTTTTCCCCGTGGGCCCTGATCCTGTGCAAAGGTTCCGAGTGAAAAGGTAGGGAAGCCAAGATCCAGTATCTGATTTGTATCTCTTGACATTCCATTTACAATGGCACCTACAGCACCCACTTTTATTGCACGTGTGGACATCAAGCCCCCCCACAACGCATAATCAGGTGAAGCCCCACTACAAACATATACCTCATTTTCCTGCAATTGATCAAGAGCCTCAAACATAAGCCCGAAGGGTTTTTCAAGCAATTCATAACGGGTTGTTTCCGGCAGGTCTTGCTCCCAGACAGGCATTGCCCTTCCGATCACCACCATTTTGGGATCCAAAGGTTTTAGGCTTTGTGGAAGGAACTGTTGAAAATATCCCATTTTGTCCAGCACATCGCCAACCAGCGCCGTAAACAATTCATTTTTTGCCAATGCAAAAAGTTCAGTATCATTTTTCCAAAGCAGTGACATATTTTTTCTTTGAGTTAATATTTACAAAGATGCAACGATCATAGTGTCATATTTTTTGCTATTTTAGCTGATTATGGTAAAATATTAGCATTTTGAGCTCCAAAACATCCTGATAAATGAAGCCACTGTTAGTTAGAAAAAGAGATTCGCTGAATGCATCCATTGATTTTGATGGAACGGAGTATAACTATTTCTACAACCCACTTCATTACCATCCGGAACTGGAGCTTACCCTGATTGTAAAAAGTTATGGCCAGAGAAAAATCGGGGATAATATTGAAAATTTCACTGAAGGGGATCTGGTATTGGTTGGAGGCAATTTACCCCATGTATGGAAAAATGATGATATATTTTTTGATGAAAATGCCAATCAAAAAGCCCAGGCGATCTGTGTGAAATTCCTGCCTGATTTTGCCGGTAAAGAGTTTCTGAGCCGCCCGGAAATGTCAGGGATAAAAACCTTGTTGGAGGAAAAAGCACCATTGGGTGTTAAATTGCATGGTGCACTCAGGGAAAAAGTAAAGAAAATAATGATGAAGCTTCCCGATATGGATGAATCTGAACGCTTTATCCAGCTTTTATACATCCTGAACCTCATTGCAAAATCCAATGAATTCGAACTTCTCGCAAGTCTGAGCTACAGAAATGAAAGCTTAAAAAACTCCCACCGTATCAATGTTGTACTTGATTATATTGTGCAACACTACCAGGAAGACCTTGATCTTGATAAGATTGCAGGCCTTGTCAACATGAACAGGAATGCATTTTGCCGTTTTTTCAAAAAGGGGACCCGCAAAAGCTTGTTTCAAGTGATCAATGAAGTACGTATCGGAAAAGCAACACAACTTCTTACCGAAACAGACATGAATGTCCTGCAGATCTGTTTTGCCTGTGGCTTTAACAACATCTCCAACTTCAACAAAGCCTTCAAAAAAAGCCTGAATGTATCGCCGCTCGCTTATCGCAAAAGCATGAGGGAGTTCAACCGGGCATAGTTGCGTTAACTACCACAATAGCAAACACATAAGGGTTTACACCTTCATTATCCAGGCAGCAATTTTAGGAATATTTTGATTTTAATGTCTGTTTTTACATTTTTATCAGGATAAAAATGTTGAAAAATACATTTTTGTCAGGATAATAATGTACATTTACACAAATTTATAGAAGTATCTTGTGAGCCGAACCACTACAGAGTTACTGAAACACTTAGCTTTTGCCGTAAAAAAACAAAAAAATGAACCGAGATAAACTTAATGATTTAATAGCCTGGAAAAAAAGCAAATACCGAAAACCCTTAATTCTCAGAGGAGCCAGGCAAACTGGCAAAACATGGCTTCTTAAGGAATTTGGCAAAAAGCACTTTGCCAATGTCGTTTATGTAAATTTTGAGGAGCATACCCATCTGCACCAATTATTCCAAAATGATTTTGATATCCAAAGAATACTAACGACACTTCAGATCCATTCCAACCTAACCATTTCCCCGGAAAATACTTTGATCATATTTGACGAAATACAAGCTGTGGAAAAAGGGCTAACCTCACTAAAATACTTTCAGGAAAATGCTCCGGAATATTATATTGCAGCTGCTGGCTCCCTCTTAGGGATGGGCCTTCACAGTAAAAGTTCATTCCCGGTAGGAAAGGTAGATTTTTCTGACCTCAGGCCTATGTCGTTCAATGAATTTCTGGTTGCATCCGGTGAGGCTAAGTTATCAGAAGCTATTGTTGCAAAAGAATGGGAGATTATTTCAACTTTTCACGAAAAGCTCAATGAATATCTAAGATATTACTTATATACAGGCGGGATGCCTGAGGTGGTCAGGATTTTCATCGAAACCCGCAACCTTGAGATAGTGAGGCAAGCTCAACGAAATATCCTGAACGCCTATGAGGCTGATTTTTCAAAGCATGCGCCTGTTGATATCGTACCCAGGTTAAGGATGGTTTGGCAAAGCATTCCTGCTCAGTTAGCTAAAGAAAATAAAAAGTTTATATATGGTTTATTGCGTGAGGGAGCAAGAGCGAAAGATTTCGAAATTGCCATTCAATGGTTGGTTGACTCAGGGTTACTTCTGAAATGTCATCGGATTGAAAAACCAAACTTACCCCTGGTTGCTTACCAGGAAATATCGGTTTTTAAATTATTTTTACACGATGTCGGCCTTTTGGGTGCCATGACTGGCTTAACAGCAAAATCACTGATTGAAGGCAACAAAGTCTTTACGGAGTTTAAGGGCGCATTTACAGAACAATATGTTAT
>SLIL01000057.1 GCA_007135645.1 Bacteroidales bacterium | reverse complement strand
CTGTTTACTTTCGGGTCTCAGGAAGCAGCGAACGGCAATGGCATTGAGATGACCGGAAACAATGGTATTTACGCTCTTATAGCGGCTAATGGCTATGTGGCATTCTTTGCCTTCACGTGGGGCCCCATTATGTGGGTAATGCTGGGCGAAATGTTCTCCAACAAGTTCCGCGGTGCTGCGCTGGCATTGGCCGGACTGGTACAGTGGCTTTCCAACTTCCTCATCACCATTACCTTCCCCATATTGCTGGCAGGTATTGGCCTGGGCGTTTCCTATGGTATCTATGCTGCGTTTGGCGTGGTAGCCTATTTCGTAGTTAAGAAATATGTAACCGAAACCAAAGGCAAAACCCTGGAAGAAATATCCAGAGATCTGGAATAACAACAGGATCAGCATTTTACATCATATAAAAAGGGTTGCTTCGGCAACCCTTTTTTGTTATCAGTTAGGATTAGACCCCAAAACCGGCTTAAAAAGAATCATAAAAACCCCAGGGTATCTGCCAGATAAGTTAAAAGCAAGGACAGGGCCATAGCCATTAAAGGTGCGGCCAGCCAGATAATGAAGATTTTTTTCAGGGGTGCGTTCCTGATGATATCCACATGCCCGTTCTTTACCATTCCCAAAGCAATGATTGCCGCTGTATTCATTTGCACAAGAGAGGTAGGGATCCCCCTCCAG
Organism: Bacteroidales bacterium; assembly: GCA_007135645.1. Taxonomy (GTDB): domain Bacteria; phylum Bacteroidota; class Bacteroidia; order Bacteroidales; family UBA7960; genus SKVR01. The sequence goes on along the minus strand of SLIL01000057.1, from coordinate 2,537 downwards.
AGCGAAGAGACCAACAGCAACGACGCAGTGATCACGGAAATAAAACTTGCCCCCAATGGCCCAAAGGATGCAATCCCTTTGCCTGTGGTTTCCAGCACCTTGTGCCCCAGCAATGAACTGCCAATGCCAAACATAGGTGCCAGCATAAATACCAGGATAAGCATCACAAGCATAAAATTGGCGCTACCGGGTTCTATTTCAAGCATGTTTGTAGCCATTGCCAGCACAGGTGCTGCCGCATTGGCCATATTATTGGAACCGATGGCAAAACAAACATAGCAGGCCGTACCGATAACAAAATAACGCAGCGCCTTTTGCCCGCTGAGCCATTGCAGAAGTGGCCGGAAGGTATCTTTCAGGGGCAGGTAAACATATTTGCCGATAGTGTATGCTATTACAAAAGCCAGTATGGGAGTTACAAACCAGGTGGGAATAATCTCAAAAAAGAGCCGGTGGGTCTGGAGAATATTCATGTAAAGGGCCGGACCAGCCAGTGCAAATATGGTGGCATGGCTGGTGGACTGGGGCACATGGAGCAGATTGGCAAAAAACAATGCCAGCCCCACTGAAGACAGAACAATAACGCTCAACACCATGGTTACCGATTCCGAAGGAAGGATATCGCCCCCTACGGTCATGATCACTTTCTCGCCGGCTACAACCGCACCAAAAAAGACGAAGATCCCGAACAAACCCGGAATAAGCTCCCTGCGAATAAGATTGGCCCCGTAAGCAGCAGAAAAGGTAGGTGCTGTGCCGCTACCCCCCATGTTTATGGCCAGAAACATGGCCACCAGTAATGGAACAATATGAATACTTATCATCTTATTGTTATTGAATGGTTTTTACAATCCTTCCTGTCATCGGTTTTACCTGCACAGCGCCTGTATCATAGGTGCGGTCGCTCATCAGGTCAACATAGCGGCTGGTGCCGGGAAGCTCCAGCTCAAACCCTTCTTCTTCCAGGTTAAAAACAGCAAAAATGGTTTCATGGCCATCATACCTTTTGTAAGCCAGTTTTCCCCCTTCTGCAAGGATGAACTCAATATCTCCCCTTGCCAGCACAGGGTTTTCCTTCCTCAAGGCAATGATCTTTTTATAGAATTCAAAAAGGTCGTGATTGAACCCAACAGGATCCACAGCGGTATCTTTCATGGTAACCGGCACCCGTGTTTCATCTTCAAACTCCATGTCGGGCCACCACAGGGGCTTGCGGCAATCGGGATCATCGGCGCCCCACATTCCCATTTCGTCACCGTTCCAGATATGGGGAGCACCGGGAATGGTAAACTGGTGCATGAGATAGAGCTTTACTCTTTGATAGGTATCCTTATCGGGTTTCCCCGCTTTATACCAGGGGTCATCGTTGAGCTTAACCTGGTATTTGTATTTCCCGGGATTGAAAAAGCAGGTGAGCAGACGGGGTGTGTCATGGGTGGATGCCGTATTCATCATGGCATTGCGGGTTGGAGTACTGATGCGGTCCCATTGAAAAGTGAGGCTGTCCACCAGTTGTCGGGCATCGATCTGGAAATCAGAAACAGAAAAAAAGTATTTAGCAGGCCTGTACACCTGGTAAAACATTACCGCATCAAATATATCCCCATTCACATAAGGTGTGGGGTCCATAAGTTTTCCGGGGTAATCTTCCCACCAGATCTCCCCCACCAGGTATGCCTCAGGATTAATTCCCCTGACAAACCTGCGGTAATCACGCCAGAACCCCAGGGGCACATGGTCGGCCACATCCAGGCGAAAGCCGTCTATCCCCCGGGAGATATCGCCATCGGGGGCCAGCCACCTTTGCGTAACGGCAAATATGTGGGCTTTGGCACCCGGATTCAGGTTCCCTTCAAACCAGGAACCATGGGAGGGCTCTCCTACCACATCCACTTTTTTTAGCTCAGGAAGGCTTTTCAGGTTGAGCCATCCGGAATACGCAAACTCATCCTCTTCGGTATCAGGATCGTTGAATGAAATGATATCGTACCAGTCGCTGAATTCGGAATCCTGCTGGTTTTTCACCAGGTCTTTCCAGGCCCAGAACTCTACCCCGGTATGGTTCCATGAATAATCCAGTACAACGCGGATACCCCGTGCATGCAGCTCCTGCACCAGATCCAGGAACATCCGGTCGGCGGAGGTCCATTGCCAGGTGGATGGATCATTGGGATCTTCAGAGGCAATAATGGCAAGATCGCCTTCGGGATCGGGGCCAAAATTCACGTCGATGTGGTGGTAGTTGCGCACATCAAACTTGTGCAGGGAGGGGGCATCGTTGAGGGGGTTGAAGTAAATGGCCGTGATGCCCAGCTCTTCCAGGTAATCCAGTTTATCAATCACGCCCTGCAGGTCGCCTCCGTATCGCCTTAGTTGCAGCCGGGCGTAAAAATCCATTCCCAGGTCACGGGTCCATTCATCTTCTCTATACCAGTTCTGTGTCCAGGGGGTAATGTGCCAGTTGCCGGGGATTTCAAAAAAGTCGGATTCGGCAAACATAGGTTCAGGGGTGGGATCGTTGGTGGGATCACCATTGT